>DAINSR010000342.1:0-1514 GCA_036741255.1 Flavobacterium sp. | reverse complement strand
ATAATAAATAGAATTTAAGACATATAAAAACCTTAAGTTTTGATATTCCAAAAACTTAAGATCAAATTAATCAATCAAAAACTAGCAACCATATACCAAACTACAATACCAACTATAATAGTGTTTTTTACAGGTACAACATATAAAATCAACTGCATACATACAATCAATGCTACCTGCATTAGATCCCGCCATAATATTACTCATTTCTGTTCTTGTGAGCTTGTTTTTTACGTTGGCAAGACTCATTTTTTCTAATTGTTTCATGATTTTTAAAATTTAAGTTTAACATTTTATAAAAAAATCTAATTATTATTAACTTGAAGGCAACATAACGATTAAATAATAGTTTTAATTAACTTATTATCAATACTTAAGACTAAAAAAATTATAATATTATTCCGTAGGTCAATAGCTCCATAATCCGTGCACTGATATTTAAGAACTAATAATTTAGATTTTATTTTAACAATGTAAAACTACACAAATGAGTTTGATTAAAAAATGTGATTTTCAGCAAATGATTTGCTAATTTGATCAAATTTACTATTTTTGATAAAAAATTAAGGTTAAATGATTAAACAAAAACTAAAAACTGTAAGAGAAAGTAGTTTTTCTCAGGAAGATTTTGCTAATCTTTTGGAAATGGACACATCTAGCTACAACAGAAGAGAAAATGGAGTTACAAAAATATCAAAAAGAGAATGGGACGCTATGGCAAAAATATTAGATTGTAAACTTGAAGATATTTATGAGCCAGATGATGGTGTTTACATTATTAACAATGAAAATGTAAATGGCAATTTTGGTAATCATAATACATATAATGGTTTCAATGAATTTGCAATTGAAACCATGAGAAAGTATATTATAAAACTTGAAGAAGAAATTGTTCATATGAAAGAAAAATTAAGTGCTGTCAAAAACAAAGTAAATTAGTAAAAATTAGGTTTTAATATTCACGCTCAATTTTGTTAATGATATCTTTTATATTTAATATGATTATCCGTATTTATACCTAAATTGATTTTTATAAGTAACAGAAGCTACTAAAAAATGGTCAATGCCAATACAAAATTGGGGAATTGTTTTAAACCAATTTATTATTATATTTGACAAAAGATTGAGAATTTAAAATATCAACTTTCTAACTTTACACACTTTTAGGGATAGTGTCTAATTTTTACTGAAACTTTTGAGTTAAATAGTTTTCTAACTCTTCAATTGTTGGATTATTATAAATGATAACCCCATTTTCATCTATCAAAAAAGTACTAGGGATAAAAGTTACCTCATATTTTTTTGCCACTTCACTCAAAAAATCTTTATAATCTAATACGTTATCCCATTTTGTTTTGTCTTTTTCTATTGCTGCCAGCCATTTGTTCTTGTCCTTATCAATAGACACAGCTAAAACCTTAAAATTTTTAGCTTTAAATTTTTCATAAACTTCTGCAATTTCAGGATTTTTTTTTCTGCATGGTACACACCACGAAGCCCAAAAATCTAATAAT
>DAINSR010000341.1:0-1515 GCA_036741255.1 Flavobacterium sp. | reverse complement strand
TTATGAAAACATTTTATCCATTATTAATTGATAAATATCTTTTCCAAAAGTTAGTGCCATTAATGTTAATAATATAATCATTCCAAAGGTTTGAACACGCTCTGCTGCCTTTACACTTAATGTTTTTCCAGTTATCATTTCGGCAATTGTAAATAGTGCATGACCACCATCTAAACCCGGAATGGGTAAAAGATTAATAAACGCAAGACCAATTGAAAATAATGCCGTAAAATTCCATATAAATTCCCAATTCCACTCATCTGGTAAAATTCGGGCAATTCCTACGGGACTTTTAACTTGTTTGTATGCTTCTGTTTTTGGACTTAAAATTAATTTAAACTGCTTTACATTGTAAACTAAAAGTTGCCACGACTCTTTTGCAGCAGCTGGTAAGGCTTGTGAAAAGCTAAGTTTTTTTGTTACTTGGTATTCTTTATTGTCAAAAAACGTGGGTCTAAATCCAATTTTTCCATCACTATCAACTAATGTTTTTAATGTTAGTGGTACACCATTTCTTAAAATATCTATATTTACAGAATCGTTTTTGTGATTATTGAGGATGGTACTAAACTCATCAAAGTAATTTAGTTTGATTCCATTTATCCCAACAATAGCATCACCTTTTAAAAGACCTGCTTTAAGGGCACTTGCACTAGAAACAGAGTCAACTACCGGACTTGCAATTCTTGCATAAGCAAATCCCTTACCCTCTTTACTGATGATTTCTCCTTTTTGCTCTTCAGATAAGTTAAGTTTTAGTTGCTTCCCATTTCGTTCAATTTCAATTTCATCGCTTAACAACACATCAATAATCATCCAGTTGAATTTTGGTTGTAATGTTCCGTCAACTGAAATTATTTTATCACCGTCTTTAAATCCTACACTTTTTCCTACTTCACCAAAAGATAAACCATTTTTTTGAATAGCTTGTGTTGATACAAATTTTTGACCTACAGTTGCAAACATGATTAAATAAATCAACCATGCAAGTAAGATATTAACTATGATACCACCTAGCATAATAATGAGTCTTTGCCAGGCTGGTTTTGCTCTAAATTCCCACTCTTGTGGCTCTTTATTCATTTGTTCAACATCCATACTTTCATCAATCATGCCCGAAAGTTTCACATATCCACCAATGGGCAACCAGCCAATTCCCCATACTGTTTCTCCTATTTTCTTCTTGATTATAGAAAAACCAGCATCCATGAACAAATAAAATTTTTCTACTCTAACTTTAAAAATTTTTGCTGCTACATAATGCCCAAATTCATGTAGAATAACTAAAACCGATAATATAAATAATATTTGTGCTACTTGAATCATTGTTTGTTTTTTATAAGCCACAAAAGTAAGATATTAGCCTCACTTTTTATAACTATTTCTTTTAGGTTTTATTTTTTTAATAGTTTTTTAACTATCTGGTTTTGATATTCTATTGTAATCTGTAAATTATTAAAGCAACCTCTAATAACTAAATTTTTTGTTTACATCATTGATAATCATCATTTTGCA
>DAINSR010000340.1:0-1522 GCA_036741255.1 Flavobacterium sp. | reverse complement strand
TGTTTTTACAAATTGATTTTGTTGTGGGGTACGATAACCAATAATATATCTTATTTCTATAAGGGTTTATTAGATATGTAGTACGCAGTTTTTAACTTTTTATTAACACATAAGTTTTTGTTTTGACCAAACAAATAAAACTTATTAGGAATGAAATAGTTATAAAATTTGTAGTGCACAAATCGGAAGTATAAAACACATAAAGTGTTTACTGTCAAGAAATCAAATTACCAATTCTGCAAGTAGGGTTAAAATCTATTTTATTGCCAGAAGCATCTCTCTTTTTCCTGGAGCTCCTGGCAATTTTTCTACAGAAAAACCAGCAAGTTTCATATTGTTTTTAATTATCGTTCTACAAGCATAGGTTACTAATATGCCTTTTGGGACTAAACTAGCATACATTTTTTTAAAAATTTCTTCACTCCACAAGTCTGGTTGCACATCATATCCAAAAGCGTCAAAATAAATGATGTTAAAAGCAGCATTATAGTTGATATCTTCAAATTTCTGTAAACTTTTATAAAGTGAAAAATTAGAGGACAAAAGTATTGTCTCACCCCAATTAGCTCGATGTATAGTTTCAAAAACAGACTGATGCTGCATAGCGTTCAATTTTGAAACGTAATTAAGGTTTTCTATGAATTGGTGTTCTAGCGGAAAAGCCTCAACTGCTGTATAGTTGATATGTTGAGTTGTATTCAATGTTTCTAAAAAAGTTATAAAAGCATTAAGACCCGTGCCAAAACCTATTTCTAAAATTGAAATATTTGATAGATTTAATCGTGAAAGTCCATTTTTTATAAAAACATGCTTGGCCTCTTGAATGGCTCCAAATTTTGAGTGATAGGTTTCATTCCATAATGGTAAATAAATAGATGATGACCCGTCTTTTGTGGTGATAATTTCTTTTTTCACACATTTGTAATTTTGATAGGTTTATTACCAATTATTTCTTTTTATGGGAAAGAAAATAAATCCGTAGTCTATAATCTTGGGTTGAATTTCATTATAATTTATTTAAAAAACAATTAAGTTAATGTCTTTAAACTCAAGGTCAAACCAATCGGCAATAGCTTTATTCGTTAGTAAACCATGATACATATACACCCCGTGTTTAAGTCCTTGATTACATCTTATGGCACTTTCCAGTCCGCCATCTTCGGCAATTTGTAGTAAAAATGGCGTTATGATATTACTAATAGACAGGGAAGCAGTTTTTGAATACCGAGATGGAATATTTGGCACACAATAATGAATTACATTGTTTTTTATAAAAGTAGGATTTTCGTGAGTAGTAACCTCAGATGTTTCAAAACTACCCCCCGAGTCAATACTCACATCAACAATTACTGCTCCTTTTTTCATGTGTTCTACCATGGTTTCAGTAACCACAATGGGAGTTCTATTTTTGCCTCGCATGGCACCTATAGCTACATCACATCTTCGCAATGCTTTTACTAATGATTTATCTTGAAAGGTTGATGTAAAAATGCGTTGGCTTAGTCCACTTTGTAACCGCCTT
>DAINSR010000339.1:0-1529 GCA_036741255.1 Flavobacterium sp. | reverse complement strand
TAAAGTTAACTTCATTTGAATTATAATAATTATCTAAAATAGATTTATCAAATGGTATCTGTGCATCAAGGGGGACGCCCTGAAAAGGTTTTTGATTTGGACCTTCGTTGTATTTGTCTAGTTTAACTCCATAAAACAAATGATTTTCATGATTAAAGATTAAATAAATTACATCATTATTGTTGTTCTTTTTTTTTATTCCAGCCCCTAGTATAGTTTCTCGTCTTAAACCATTAAATGCAAAAATTTCGCTTATTAATACATTTAGTTTCTTTACGCTAACAGAGGCGAAGTTTTCACTTTCTATGGGTGTATAAATGTAGAATGGGTTTTCAATAGATTCCATAGAAATTAAATCTTTAAGATACCCCCCTGGAATACTACTTATCCAGGTATAATTTGGATCAAGATAATGAATAAAACCTGGTTGATTTTCATCGTTTTTATACCAACTATTTTCAAGAGCTGAAAAGACAGCATTTTCAGTAAGATTATTAGGAACATCATTTGTGATAGATTTTTTTATACCAATTAAACTCCTATCGATTTCATCAATTAAGGGAGAACCCCCAGAGCCATAATCAGGATAGTAGTCTTTAAGATTTGAATACAAATTCAAATTAGATTGTGCGAGTAAGTCTCCTTCGCTTGACAATCCTCTAACCGTTTTTACTCTTTGAGTTAGCATATTCCCAAATGAATTTTTTTTTGTATCTTCTGACGGATGATGAATGCTCATCAAATTATAAATTCCATCTTCATCATAAAAATGAAGTTCCCACCCTAAGGCAAAGGCATTATACAAAGGTGACTTTGGGTTGTTGATTTCTTCTTCACTAACCTCTAATTCAATTAATGAAAGATCTGCGAGTGGATTAGAAACTTTTTTTGTAAAAGGGACTTTGTGAACTTTAGTTATGTATTTATTATCTATATTGTTGCCTATAATTGTATCATGTGGTATTTCATAATTAAAAGACAAATACAAAGTGTCTGATACTATTTCTGGAAAACGATCATTTGTAATAATATAAACGGTTCTCTTATTTGAAGCTGAATATGTATTTTTAACGGTGTTTACTAAAACACCCGTCCCTGACTCAAAACTACCATTCTCAAGCGGATAGTAA
The DNA here is from genome assembly GCA_036741255.1 of Flavobacterium sp. Taxonomy (GTDB): domain Bacteria; phylum Bacteroidota; class Bacteroidia; order Flavobacteriales; family Flavobacteriaceae; genus Flavobacterium. Next base: position 399 of record DAINSR010000339.1, on the reverse strand, counting down.
ATTTTGCACACAGCTCTTTTGATATCTTGAGATCTAAATGAATTTGCTTGATTAATGTTTTTGTTTAAAGAATTAGATGACCCAATAGGATTTCCTGGCAGATACATAGAATTAGGCAACTGTGCAAAAAAAACAGTTGTGTGAAACATACAAAACCAGAATAAAATTTGCAACTTCATAAAGCGTTTCCTTTATGCAAAAACTAGAAACATTTATTTTTGCTATTATATGGTTACTTTTTATATTAATTAAGATGTATCTCTAATTAACTTTCAAATTTAACATTTTATTTTTAATTTCATTTATTTTTTTTCTTAAAAAATATATGTAAACTATTCATTAACTATTTTGGTTCTACTGGTTTTTGTGTGAATATCCGTCAAGATCTCCGTGAAAAAA
>DAINSR010000338.1:0-1537 GCA_036741255.1 Flavobacterium sp. | reverse complement strand
GATTTAAATAGCAATCACACTTATGCAAGTTGGCACACAAATTCTAAATATTAGATTATATTGAGACTTGTATATGTTAAATTGATAAACAAAAAATTAAAATGAGCTAATTCCTGCTGTCTATCTCCATATTATTAACATGCAAAACATCAAACATTGCTTTTGCTTTCAGTAAACATTCTTCATATTCATTTTGAGGATTTGCCATAGCGGTGATGGCACTGCCCACAGAAAATGATAGATAATTATTATTTGAATTGAACAAAATACTTCTAATAATTACATTAAAATCAAAATCACCTGTTGGCATAAAATATCCCATAGCACCACTATACAATCCTCTTTTAGATTCTTCTAGTTCTTCAATAATTTTCATTGCCGAAATCTTAGGAGCTCCCGTCATGCTTCCCATAGGGAACGTAGATTTTAAAATTTGAGTGGGTGATGTAGTGTTTTCAACTTCAGAAACAACCGTAGAAATCATTTGGTGTACTTGTTTAAAAGTATATACTTCGCACAATTCTTCAACAAAAACACTTCCTTTCATTGCTTTTTTTGATAAATCGTTTCTAACTAAATCAACTATCATAATATTCTCTGAACGTTCTTTTTCGTTTGATGCTAAATCTGCAATTAACAGTTTGTCTTCTTGTTCAATATGACTCCGTCTTGCTGTGCCTTTTATGGGCTGTGTAATAATTTTTGATTCTTGTTTTCGCAAATAGCGGTCAGGGGAGGCAGAAATTAAAAATTGAAAATTATTTTTAAAAGAAACGGCAAAGGGTGCTTCTGAAATACTATTTAATTTATGATATATTTCTAAAGGGTTTATTGGTGTGTTTTCTGCAAAAAACTCCATACAAAAATTGGCTTCATATAAATCTCCCCTGTGAATATGATCTAATATTTTAGAAACTTTAGAAAGATAATCTTTTTTTGAAATGCGTTGTTTTATTTCAATAGTTGATGTTTTAAAAAACGGCAGTAAACATGATGTAATTGTTTTAAAAGCAGACTCTATTTCATCATCACATAATCTTAAATAGTGCATTTCTAACTGATTTCCTTTAATTAGAAATATTTTTTTGGGTTGAAAAAAATACAAATCGTCAAATTCTAATCCATCAAAATTTGAAGAATTTAAGTTTTCAATATCGTTTTTTAAATCATAAGATAAGTAACCAAAAAGCCAGTCTTTTGTATGAGATTGATATTGATGCAAATCTTCAAAAGCATTTTTATAATCTGTTTTAATAGATGTAAAAGCCTCTACTGCCACAAGTGCATCAAAGCTAGAATACTTTTGATTATAATTATTAGAGTCAAGAAAAACGAACTCTTGAAAGGTATTTGCCCAATGTAGTAATTGTTTCTTAAAATTAGAAACATCGCGAATATGTTTAGAAACTATTGTTCTCAAATTATTTTAAATATAATTCAAAAATACTTAAATTCAATTAATAAATGCAACTTGTCTTTTGTTATCAGGGCATTCGCTTTTAAACTTTCAAGATTACTTCTCTGTAAGTGTTGTCTG
>DAINSR010000337.1:0-1538 GCA_036741255.1 Flavobacterium sp. | reverse complement strand
CGATGAAGAGTTAGGACTTAGTAATGCTACTTCAAATACTATAACCATAGAACACGAAATATCATTTGCCTCAAGTTTACCTTTTGACACTACAAATGAGATAAAAACACATTTAAGAGTTGCCGTTGCAAATCAACCACAAACTGGAATGTTTCTCACACAAGACGGTATCTACAATCAAGGCGAAGTAGAGGATTATTTAGTAAAAATAAGACCTACTTCAGAACAGGATAAAAAAATAGCAGTGTCTATCAAAGCTGATATTCTTTTAACAACTGCAAGACAAGACGAAGTATGCGATGACATAAGTATGGGCGACGGCATAGACCAAACTTCTCCTGACTCAAATCTTCCTATATTTCAGAGTGGTAGTAGTATTGGCGATGGAGTTTGCGAAAATATTCTCGATTTTGACCACAGTACAATAGGCAAAAACGCCATTGATTTTAACGGACAAATGTATCTAAATGTGGACGAAGGAGGAAATATAGCACACAACACTTCCTCTAAAAAAACAATCTCAATTGATTTTCTAAAAGAAACCATAGAAAACAATCAAGACGAAATTCTTTATGAAGAGGGCGGATTAGCAGAAAGCGGATTTTCTATACGCTTGAAAAATGGCAAAATACAGTTTGGAGTTCAAATAGCAAATGAGTTCCTTGCCATAGAATCCTCAAGTACAATACAACCAAATCTTATGACCAATGTAACCGCAGTTTTTAATGAGGGTAAACTGGAGTTATATGTAAATGGTGTTTCTGAAGCAAGCAATACACAATTTTTAACACAAAACAATACTACCATTCCAGAGCATATAGACGATGCAGGATTAGGAGGAATTGCAGGAACAACGATTTGGGGTAGTTCAATATCAAATTTTAAGGGTATTATAGACTATTTTGCTTATTGGAACGATGCACTAACCGCTACTATGATTGGAGTTTTAGCAACAACCATAACCACAACAAATAACAATGCAAAAGCAACAACAGATATAGCACAACCAACTGATAGAAACAAAGAGCTGGATTTTTCAATATTTCCCAATCCGGTGTCAAATGAGCTTAATATATTAGTAGAGGTTCAAGCACTGGGTAGTGTGAGCATAGCGTTGTTTGACTTTAGTGGACGCAAAGTATATGAAATGAGCCGACCAAGTATTTCAAAAGGGCATCAACTCATTACTTTAACCAACTTAAAACTCGCAGCAGGGGAGTATATTGCAAAAATTCAGGCAGGCAATGTGAACAGGAGTGAGAAGGTGGTTTTTGAGTAAGTTTTAAAGAATTGATCAAAGAGTCTTCATTGTATTCTTTTTAATCTCTTTTGGCTTAATAAAAACATAAGTAACTGAAATTCAATATTTTATTATTTATAAGCAATTTAAAATATTTTTTAACTAATTGATAATCAGTTACATTATAAAAGTCAATAGTTACAAAACTGTTACAAATTCAAGCTAAAAAACTAACACCATAGAAACCATGAAAAATTTAAAACCAAAAACCAAAAAAACAGCCTTATGGCTTAACAAA
>DAINSR010000336.1:0-1542 GCA_036741255.1 Flavobacterium sp. | reverse complement strand
AAGTTGTCAAATCTTTTGGGTATGGCACTCTCGGAAAATCTATTTTCAAAAACTCTTTATATTTCTCTCGGTAAGTTGGTGAGTGTAAAACTGCATAGATGTAGTCTAAAATGTCAATGGGTGCAAACGTGTCTTTGGTTGTTTCTTTCTCATTGGTAAAATTCAATCCTAACTTATCTGCTATTTGCTTAACAATTTCGGTGTTTAGGTTTGGTGTTCTTTCTATTGATTGCCCTATGGTTTGTTGACCTTTGTTTTCGGGATAAATGTATAAAGGAAAAACATAGCCCCTTTCTCTTGATTTGTTTGAAACAAAAGAGTCGTCAACAATTTTGTTTGTAATAAAAATATGAGTGTAATTATCTGAAACAAGTTGGCGGCATAAATCAATTCCTAGATTATCTTTTTCTATGAAATGATACATATATTTTTCTCGCCCCCAATCCACCATTGAATTATGGTAGTAAATGTACCTGTCATCAAAAATTCTGTATGCTACTTTTTTAATAATCTCAAGATGATTGAATTTATTAATTTTTTTTCTTGCTTCGGTCATTTGCCAGCCACGAGAATCACCCGCTAAGTATTTTCCGTCCTTCTTATTTCCAAAATATTTCCTTCTAATAACATCGTCACTTTGGTTTTGGTCAGCAAAATCTTCAATACGACTTTTTAAAACAGACTTTTCAAAATCTATTATAAAGCCATCTCTAGCAGTAACAATACCTGTTACATTCAATGAAAATAACTCATCAACTCTGAAACCATTGTCATATTGTTTTGAGCCTTTTTGATTTTTCGGTACAAAAAACAAAAATGGTTTTACAGGTTTCAACTCTTGAAATGCAATATTTTTCAATGAACTTTCAGATAGAAAATCATATTTAGTTTCTCTTTTGCCGTAAAGGTCAAAATGAAATACTTTGCCGAGTTCTTTATTTTTCTTTTTGCCTGTTTTTATGAAGATGTTAATTGAAACGCCTTGCATAATGTCGAAAACATTAACATCTACACTTCCATCGGGTGCTGTTTCTTTTTTCTTACTATTTCCGTGTAGGTCAATAGTGTAAATCTTATCATAGGTGTTTAGCAAATGCCAACGCATTCCCCTGAATGTAGGATTGTCCAGGAAACCGTGAGGATTGATGAAAGCTAAAACACCACTACCATTTTTCTCAATAAAATGCTGTCCGTAACGTAAGAATTTAACGTAATCGTCATTGAGCCAATGTTTACGTTCATTAAAGTGAACGCCATCAACATATTTATAATCTTCAATCAATTTACTGATCCATTCGCCATTGTTTGAAGATATTCCGCTGTAAGGTGGATTTCCAATGACACACATAACCGGTGTATCTCGTTTAATACGGTTTGCCTCATTCGCTTCTGTGCTTAACCAATTGGCAAATAAAGTTCCTGCATCGGGGTGGTTCTCTTCAAGGCTGTTCGTAAGATAAACTCTAAAACGTTGGTTTGTGGTAGGTTTGTAGCCTGTTTCGGTTAATAGCAAATCTAATTTCAGGTGTGCCATTGCATAAC
>DAINSR010000335.1:0-1546 GCA_036741255.1 Flavobacterium sp. | reverse complement strand
AACATTTAATAGGAAGGAACGTAACTCCCATACCTTTTGATGCTTCTCAAGACACTTTAGATATCTCAATACTACCCAATGTTATTGACGGATTTGTTTATTTACCTGGAAGCATAAACTTAAGACCTTTTAAAGGTTTAAAAATTGATGCCTTTGAGAGTGATTTGCAAATAAATTTTATTGGATTAGTTAAAATTTTACAAACCATTTTACCTCAGTTAACTGCTTCAAATCAATCAAGCATAGTTTTGTTTAGTAGTGTTGCCGCTAGTATGGGTATGCCATTTCACACAAGTGTTGCTGCTTCTAAGGGAGCCATTGAAGGTTTTGCAAAGGCATTAGCGGCAGAATATGCTCCAAAAATTAGAGTCAATGTAATTGCACCATCATTAACAGATACGCCACTAGCAGATAAATTTTTAAATAATGATGTAAAGAAAGAAAAGTCATCAGAAAGACATCCGTTAAAAAGATTTGGTAAACCCCAAGATATTGCACAAATGGCTAGTTTTTTACTAAGTGAAAATAGCAGTTGGATGAGTGGTCAAATTTTACATGTAGATGGCGGAATGTCCACACTACTGGTAAATGGCTAAACTATTTTTTATAAAAATATATGCTAAAAAAAGTAAACACTACTGTAGGCATTTCAATAAAAATAACTATTTGATAAAAACAAATAATGAATATATTTTGGTTTAGACGCGATTTACGTTTAGATGATAATGTGGCTCTTTTTCATGCTTTAAGTGATAAAGAAAAAGTACTTCCCATATTTATTTTTGACGAAACAATTTTATCACAATTATCAAGAGATGATGCTAGAGTAGTTTTTATTCATGAATTAGTATCTAAAATTCAATCTGATCTTACCCTAAAAGGAAAGTCGTTAGCCACATTTTATGGTGAACCCAAAACTATTTTTAAAAAATTGCTTCATGAAAACAGTATAAAAACAGTTTATGCAAACCATGATTATGAGCCTTATGCTAGAAAACGAGATAAGGAATTAAACACCTTATTTAAAGAAAATAGCATTGAATTTAAAACCTGTAAAGATCAGGTAATTTTTGAAAAAAGTGAAGTGGTAAAAGATGACGGAACACCTTATGTGGTTTACACTCCTTTTTCAAAAAAATGGAAAGAACAATTTAGTAAAATCAAATTAATACATTACAATTCTGAAGATAAGTTAGAAAACATTACAAATCATGCTTATCCTTTTTTAATGCTTACTGATATTGGTTTTGAAGCATCGGCAATAAAAGTATCTCCATACATAATTAATCACACATTAATTTCAAAATATGAAGAAACAAGAAACTTTCCGGCTATAAAAGGAACCTCTATGCTGGGAACTCATCTTAGGTTTGGAGCTGTTTCTATCAGAAAAATAGTTAAACATGCGGCTAGTTTTGAAAACGAAACTTTTTTAAAAGAACTCATTTGGCGTGAGTTTTTTATGCAAATATTATGGCATTTTCCTCATACTATTAATTCTAGTTTCAAACCAAAATATGACACCATTGAATGGAAAAATAACGAA
>DAINSR010000334.1:0-1548 GCA_036741255.1 Flavobacterium sp. | reverse complement strand
CCACCATCACTCTCCTGATAAGGCGGATTGCCCACAATCACATCAAACTTCAACTTTTTATTGTTTATTTTAATGGTTTCCTTTTCTATAATTTGATCTTTTTTACTTTCATCTATCAAATCATAGCTGGTGTAGGTGGCTTCTATATTTCTCATATCTAAATCTAATAATTGATACACTTTTCTAGTAAACTCATACGCAATTTTTGATGTGGGTATTGAGTAGAATTTGTTGGCTGCTTCTTTGCCAAACTTTTTATACACGGCATATACAAACTCGCCTTGTTTGGAAGCAATGTCTAAAAGCATGGTGTTTTTATCAATAGCGTTGGCTGGCAAACCGTTTATAATTTTGTCGGTTACAAATTCGGGGGTTACAATTTCTGAATCTGATAATCGACTAAACTTTTTCATGGCATTACTCGCTCTTTCTATTGGAGAAATTGCAGAATCATTGGCCAATGAATTAATGTTGTGAATTTTATAATCTAGTTCGCTTAATATAAATGGGTTGATGTGTTTTTGAAACAAATCAAGTATGATGATTTCAAGGCTCAAATTTGAAGCTATTCGCAAATTATCAGCATTCCCTTTGATGTGGTTAATGATTTCTTGTAAGGATTTAACTCTTGAATCTGTCAAAAATGCAAAGAATAAAATCCTTGCATAATACATAGCAAATTGACCTTTGTAGTCATTTGCGGGGTCTTCTTCTTTTTTAGTTTGTATCGGCACGGGAGTTTCTTCTCCACCTTCTGGAGGTAATGGGGGAGAAAAAGGTGGCTCAATATCATCACCTTTTCCTTTAACTGGATTTTCTTTCAATCCACCCCGTGAACTTATTTTATTTTGTCTTTCAATTTCGGCTTTGATGGCTTCAATATCTAACAATGCTAAATCAATTGAAATAGTTGTTGCCTCATCAAATACGCTTCTACTACTCGAATATTTTCGAACAGCATCTAAAATATCTGTTGGTTGTATTTGAACAATTTTATTGTGGTGCAAAACTACAATTGGAGATATTTCAAGCTCTTTGCGGATTCTTTCTTCTAATAAACTGTTGCCGTTTTTATCTGTATTTACATTGTAAATCTGAGATTTATGTTCCTGCATTTGGAACATTCTATTCGGGTTAAAGTCAACCAACAAAGTTTGTGGTTTCATATTGAACTTAACCACATCACCGCTTGGCTCTTTGAAAACCTTGATGTATTGATTTTGTAAACGAAAAATTGCCTGGTCGTATTCTTGTGGTGAAGCAGTATCTTTTAGGTAAAGCATAGTATCCCATTCAGGAACAGTGCTACCAGTAAGCATTCTGTTTACTGTCAAAGTGATTGTTTTTACATTCTCACTTTCACATTTTTTGATTTTGGCTTGAACTGCTTGTGTGTCTTTGAAGTTTTTTTCGTTCTCAACTCCAGAGATATTGATGATTTCGTAATTGCTAAGATGTTTAAACTTGTTGTTCTTGATTAATTCCTCCAATGCATCACAAGATGCTCTGTAAGGCAAAACACAAACAATATGACGGCACATTTTGCCT
>DAINSR010000333.1:0-1553 GCA_036741255.1 Flavobacterium sp. | reverse complement strand
AAATATTATTATATTCCAAAATTTAAAAAAGTCCGTGAGCACTTATTTTTATTGTATTTTTAGCTTTCATTACGAAGTCTAATGCGGATTTGGGTTAAAAATAAATGAGTTAAATTTTCTAAGAGTAGTGTAAAATAATGGATTTGAACATCTTAAATCAGATTTTAAATTTAGGATTTCATGAATGAAACTTTTAGCATTTGGTGTAATAGATTTAAAATTATTACAATTATACGGAGTTAACGTTTTTGTAACCAATTGAAGTCTCGTTTTTATTTTATAGCAAATTCATTGAACCAAAAAAAGGCTAAATGCGGGTGGAAAACAAATTTTTTAGTAAAAAAGTTTAAACGATTTCAATAGGTTAAAGATTTTTTCAAATGTTTTAAATAAAAATTAATATAAACCACGATAAGTTTTTAGTTAAAAAATAAGTTTATTTTTTTGTTTGGTGTTTGAAAAAAGCGTTCAAGCAGTATAAATTGAACGCTTTTTGATTGTTTTATTACATTACACTTTTGGCGGTTTTAGTAACTCAACTCAACTATTTCTCTAACTTTATCTGGGGTTATATTTTGTTTTTCACCTAGTGCCACCCAGCCTCTTTCTTGAAACCGGTTCACAATAAAATCTGAGGTGTTTTGATAATTTGATGCGTTTTCAGAAATTTTTGTTTTCATACCCATTGTATGAAAAAAATCAACGGTTTTTTCTATGGCTTTTGCTGCAATCTGTTCCACAGAATTTCCGTCAATATTCCACACACGCTTTCCATATAGTGCTAGTTTGTCTTTTTTAGTATCAAACATCACTTTGTATAAATTGGGTCCAATTATTGCTAACGTTCTAGCATGATCAATTTCATACAAGGCAGTCAGCTCATGACCTATCATGTGCGTGGCCCAATCAGAAGGTACTCCCTTTTGAAGCAAACCATTTAATGCCATCGTAGCACACCAAACAAAATTTGAGGCAAGCCTATAATCACTTGGATTCTCTGCAACCTCTGGTCCTATTTCTATAAGTGTTTGTAAAATACTCTCAGCAAATCTATCTTGTAGTGGTGCCTCATGCGGATAGGTAATATATTGTTCTAATGTGTGCATAAAAGCGTCTACAACCCCGTTTTGCAATTGACGTTTGGGTAAAGATGCAATAAATAGAGGATCTACAATTGAAAAAACAGGGAATAAAGCACTTCCTCCTAGAGTCAATTTTTCTTGTGTAGATTCAATAGTTATTACCGCACCTGAGTTCATTTCTGAGCCAGTCGCAGGAAGCGTTAAAACTGTTCCAAACGGGACAACTTTAGAAACATCTTTAAATAAAATTCGTTTGATAAGAATATCTGCGGGATTGCCTTCAAAATTTACGGCTGCCGAAATAAATTTTACTCCATCTATTACACTGCCGCCACCCACTGCCAAAATAAAACCAATGTTTTGTGTACGGATTATACCGACTGCCTTCATCAAAGTTTCAAAACGTGGATTAGGCTCAATTCCACCAAATTCAACTACTTCAAAATCACTTAAAGCCGATTTCACTTGGTT
>DAINSR010000332.1:0-1579 GCA_036741255.1 Flavobacterium sp. | reverse complement strand
AATTTAGTGGTCATAAACTATTCCAAATCAGAAATTACCAGTATAAGTTATCAAAAATAAATTTTGTAAAAAAAATTATAAATCAGTGAAGTTTTGTCTTAAATTTATCAATTGAAAATAATTTTAAAATCTTTGAATCTTTTTCAAAAATCTTTTTCAAAAACTAAAAGCAATGGCACTTAAAAAGGGATAATTTGGTTTAAACGCTACTGCAAAGCAGTAAAGTAATCCGTTTTAAAACTAAGCATTTAAAAACAATAGAAATAAAAACAAATTTTAAATATATGAACATATTAGTTTGCATTAGTAATGTACCCGATACTACTTCAAAAATCAACTTTACAAATTCAGATACTGCTTTTGATACAAACGGCGTTCAGTTTGTAATTAACCCAAATGATGAGTTTGGTTTAACAAGAGCAGTGTGGTTTAAAGAACAACAAAGTGCCACCATCACGGTTGTAAATGTGGGATTGATAGATGCAGAACCCACGCTAAGAAAAGCTCTCGCCATTGGTGCTGATGAAGCCATTAGAATAAATGCTGTGCCAACAGACGGAGTATTTGTAGCCAAACAATTAGCCCTTGTAGCACAGCAAGGAAATTATGATTTAATCATTGCAGGTAAAGAGTCCTTAGACTATAACGGAGGCATGGTGCCTGGCATGTTAGCCGCACTTTTAGATTATAATTTTGTCAATTCGTGCATTGGAATAACTGTAGAAGGTAACAGTGCCACAGCACAGCGAGAAATGGACGGAGGTAAAGAAACATTATCGGCATTATTACCCCTTGTTATTGGCGGTCAAAAAGGTTTAGTGGAAGAAAAAGACCTTCGTATTCCTAATATGAGAGGCATCATGCAAGCCCGAACAAAAGCCATTACAGTAATAGAACCCCCTCACACAGAGTCTGCTACATCATCAATTCGATTTGAAAAACCTGCAGCAAAATCTGCTGTAAAACTCATAAACGCTGATAATTTAGACGAATTAATAAACTTATTACACAACGAAGCAAGGGTGATATAAAAAAATCTTATAAAAAGACCGTAAAACAAACCATACTATTAATTACTTGCCCAATCTTTTTGAAATGGGTAAAAATAAAAATAAAAAATATGTCCATACTCATATATGCAGAATCTACCGAGGGAACGTTTAAAAAAACAGCATTTGAAATTGCCTCTTATGCAAAAAAAGTGGCAAATACCATGCAAACAAGCGTTACAGCAGTTACAATAAACGCACAAGACCCACAAGAACTTTCAAAATATGGTGTTGATAAAGTGTTGCATGTAACCCTTGAAGACTTATCAAAATTTAACGCAAAGGCTTATGCACAAGTCATCAAACAGGCCGTCATTAAAGAAACAAGCCATTTGGTTATTTTATCCTCATCAACAGACAGTTTATATTTAGCACCGCTTTTAGCCACTCACTTAAATGCAGGTTTAGTGTCAAATGTAGTGGCTCTTCCAGAAAGCATATCCCCGTTTCATGTTAAAAGAACAGCTTTTTCTAACAAGGCATTTCAAATAACAGAAATTACAACAGCTATAAAAATATTAGCACTAGCA
>DAINSR010000331.1:0-1591 GCA_036741255.1 Flavobacterium sp. | reverse complement strand
ATATTATTTTAAATTATTTCCGTCTGCGTCAGTTCGGCTGAACTGACGCACAACGTCCGAGTGCTTTGCGTTCGGGCGGGATTTTGAAAACGAATTTGTCAATTTAACAATGAATTTTATATGAAAAAAGAAACATCAATTAAGCACTGCACCCCGCCTGACGCAAAACACTTGTTAGCGGTTCGGGCTTCTCTTCCAAGTAATTGCTCAAGAATAGAAGCATTACAACATTATGGCTTTATAGAAGTTGGAAGAAAAAGTATCAGAGGTAATAATTACTCAAAGTGTTGGTATAGCGAAAAGCTAAACGTTTTCGCAGTTCCATTTGTGTGGCGAACATCTTTTCACAAGTTTATGTCAAGGGATAAAAATATACAAAAACAAATAGACAACCATACAAGTGAAATGTGGTATGGTATAGATGTCATTAGATATTTTAAAGCATTGTCGGAACGGCTGTCATAGCCTGACCGCTAACTCACTTATATACGCAATTCAATTTTTTGAACCATGACAGAAACCCAAGAAAACACTATTAAACTACTTAATTTCATTTCACAAAAATTTGAAACTGACCAGTTAGATAATAATTCTTTGGTGCAAATAATTGAACACTGCGGTGGATATTTAAACCTGCAAACAATTTCTAATTATGCCACAAAAAACAATTTAAGTTATAATGGTGCAAAAAAGCATCGCTTTGTAAAAAAAATATTCAACGTCAAGTTTGTAATAGACAATAAATAAACCACTCAACTAGAGTGGTTTTCTTTTTCATGTCACAACCCATTACAATGCCTTTTTTCAATTTTGAGAAAAATACAAAAAATGGCACGCACTACCTCAGACGAACAAATAAAGCTATCTGTTATCATCAACGGAGACCCAGCCCAAAAAGAATTGTACGATGTTGAAAAATCAATTCGCACTTTAAACAGGCAACAAACCGAACTGCGAAAAGAAAAACAACTACTAGAAAAAGCAGGGCAAAAAGAAACAGAACGCTACAAACTTATAACCCAGTCCTTAAAAGAAAACACCGATGCAATTGCAAAAAACAAATTGCGAATGGCAGAACTTCAAAAAGAAATAGGGCTAACAGGGCTCACTATGGCACAACTAAGAAGCAAAGCCATTGTGTTGCGTGCCACTCTAAATAATCTTATACCAGGATCAGAAGATTATAAACGATACAACGCAGAACTCAACCAAGTAAATGCCCGACTTTCAGAACTACGTGCAAACGCACAATCAACACGGTTATCTCTTGGCAATATTGCCGATGGCTTTAATCGCTATGCTGCTCTTGGTGCTTCGGCAGTAGCAACACTCACAGGAGTGGTTTTGTCTGTTCAAAAAATAATAGATATATCAGGAAAACTATCAGACGCTCAATCCGATGTACAAAAAACAACCGGAATGACAAAGGATGAAGTAGATGAACTCACAAAATCATTTGCAAAGCTAGATACCCGAACATCAAGAATAGACCTCTTAAAAATAGCCGAACAAGCTGGTAGAATAGGCATTGCAAAAGATGAGATACAAGACTTTGTTTCAATAATGGATAAAGCCTCCGTAGCCCTTGGTG
>DAINSR010000330.1:0-1602 GCA_036741255.1 Flavobacterium sp. | reverse complement strand
CTTAAACCCAAAATACGCATTAGAAATCTATTACAAACTAAAACTACTTCAAAAATAAGCACTTACTCCTTTTTAAAATCTTAAAATATTACTATATTCCAAAATTTAAAAAAGTCGGTGAACACTTATTTTTATTGTATTTTTAGCTTTCATTACGAAGTCTAATACATATTTTGTGTTAAAAGATTTAAGTTTCATTTACCTTATTTTAAACCAAACAAAAATGCTATTATTAGGTCAATACAACACCTTAAAAGTTCTTAGAGACACACAAGTGGGTATATTTCTTGGAGACGGAATTTCAAAAGATAATGACGTTTTGTTGCCCTTAAAGTATGTACCCAAGAATCTCACTATTGGCGATGAAATTACGGTTTTTGTATATCTTGATCATGAAGAGCGCCCTGTGGCAACTACCTTAAAACCCTTTGTGAAAGTAAATGAATTTGCTCATTTGAAGGTAAATTACGTCAATAAATTTGGGGCATTCTTAAATTGGGGTTTAGAAAAAGATTTATTTGTTCCATTTAAAGAACAAGCCCGCCCCATGGAGGTAAACAAACGCTATTTAATCTATTGTTATTTAGATGAAAAAACAAATCGGTTGGTGGCTACTAGTAAAACAAATCAATATCTATCTAACAAAAATATAACATTACAAATCAACCAAGAGGTAGATCTTATTATATCGCACATTACAGAAATTGGGATAAATGTAATTATCAATGAAAAGCATCGTGGACTGGCTTATGCCGATGAAGTATATGACGATATCAAACCCGGAAAAAGATTAAAAGGATACATCAAGCAAGTTAGAGAAGACGGAAAAATTGATGTGTATTTAAGAAAAGTAGGTGTTGAAGCCATTGAGCCTATGTCGCAAATTATTTTAAACGAATTAAAAGCAAACAAAGGTTTTTTAAGACTTAATGATTTGTCGCATCCAGAAGATATAAAAACGGTTTTAAAAATGAGTAAAAAAGTTTTTAAAAAAGCAATTGGAAATTTATATCGTCAAAAATTAATAGAAATTAAAGAAGACGGAATTTTTTTAGTATGAACAACTTTTTTGATATATACATGCTAAATTCTTTCATAATATTTTGTTTATTTTACAAATTTTAGTGATAATCAATAACTTTGAAAAACTAAAAAAATATATTAAATTTGTTTTTTACAATAAATAAATATGGCTGGTAATACTTTTGGAAAAATATTTAAACTCACCACTTTTGGGGAATCTCATGGTGATGCTTTGGGCGGAATTATAGATGGATGTCCTGCTGGATTAGCAATCAATTTTGAAGCTATTAAAAATGATATGCAAAGACGAAAACCAGGTCAGTCTGCTATTGTTACACAAAGAAAAGAAGAAGATGAGGTACAGTTTTTATCAGGAATATTTGAAGGAAAAACAACAGGGACACCTATAGGTTTTGTTATTCCTAACACTAATCAAAAATCAAACGACTACTCTGATATTAAAGACACTTACAGACCCAGTCATGCCGATTATGTTTATGAAAAAAAATATGGAATTAGAGATTATCGAGGTGGTGGAAGAAGCTCTGCAAGAGAAACTGCCAGTAGGGTTGTAGGAGG
>DAINSR010000329.1:0-1605 GCA_036741255.1 Flavobacterium sp. | reverse complement strand
ATGTTCTCCAAGGAACCGTTACGGTGTTTAGCAATAATAAATTCGGCTTGACCTGCGGTTGGCGATTGTTCTTCGTCGTCCCATTCGTCAATTTTGTAATATTCTGGTCTATAAATAAATGACACAATATCTGCATCTTGTTCAATGGCTCCAGATTCTCTCAAATCTGAAAGTAGGGGCCTTTTACTAGAGCCACGTGTTTCAACGGCACGTGAAAGTTGTGATAAAGCAATAACAGGAATGGAAAGCTCTTTTGCAAGTGCTTTTAAGTTTCTTGATATAGTTGATATTTCTTGTTCTCTATTGCCTCCCCCCTTGCCGTTTCCTCCGGCTGTCATGAGTTGTAAATAGTCAATTACTATGAGTTTAATTCCATATTGCGAAGTTAATCTTCGGGCTTTTGCTCTTAAATCAAAAATAGATAATGAAGGGGTATCATCAATATACAAAGGGGCTTTCTCTAAATCTTTCACTTTTATTGAAAGTTGCTCCCATTCATGTTTTTCTAATTTACCGGTTCTTAATTTTTCAGAAGATAAGCCAGTTTCAGAAGATATTAATCTTGTGATTAATTGCACAGAAGACATTTCAAGCGAAAAGAAAGCAACAGGAGCATTATAATCAATTGCCATGTTTCTAGCCATTGAAAGCGTAAAAGCAGTTTTTCCCATACCAGGTCTTGCGGCAACAATAATTAAGTCAGATGGTTGCCACCCAGATGTTAGCTTATCTAGTGCATGAAAACCCGTGGGGATACCGCTTAATCCTTCTTTACTTGCTATTTCTTCTATTCGTTGCTTGGCCTGAATTACTAAACTCTGGGCTGTTTCAGTACTACGCTTAATATTTCCTTGTGTAACTTCATACAATTTTGTTTCAGCTCTATCTAATAAATCAAAAACATCAGTTGTTTCGTCATACGATTCTTCAATAATTTCGTTTGAAATTTTAATCAAACTGCGTTGAATAAATTTTTGTAAAATAATTCGAGAATGAAATTCTATATGTGCCGATGATGACACTTTTTGAGTAAGTTGTATTAAATAAAAATCGCCACCCGCAAGGTCAAGTTTAGCGTTTTTTCTTAATTGGGCAGAAACTGTCAATAAATCTATTGGCTGCGTGTCGTTAAAAAGTTCCACAATTGCCTCAAAAATATGTTTGTGAGCATCTTTATAAAAAGCATCAGCTTGAAGAATATCTATTACTTCATCAACTCCTTTTTTATCAATCATCATGGCACCCAACACAGCCTCTTCAAGTTCTAAGGCCTGAGGGGGTAATTTTCCTTTTTCAAGGTTAATTATAGCAGTTTTATCAACTTTAATGGGATTTATATTTCTTACATTTTCCATAGTGCTAAGGTAATTGAATATGTTGTAAAACGAAATTTGAGTTTTAAAAAACAAATGTTAGTAACTAAAAAAATATGTTGATAACCTACAAAAAAAATCCGTCATGTATTGAAAATGACGGATTTATATAAAAAGGGTAAAAAGTTAAGTTAATCTTTAAACTCTCCCATATTACTGTATTTATCCATTCTTTGTGCTACTAACTCTTTTGTTGATAACTCTTTTAGTTCAGAAAAAGCTCTTAAAATAT
>DAINSR010000328.1:0-1618 GCA_036741255.1 Flavobacterium sp. | reverse complement strand
CATGCCTTATTTTTTTCTACTGCTACGCAGTTGGATTTTTAAACTCAAAATTAGTAATTTTATTCTAATGCGTAATTTGGGGTTAACAATCTATTTATATCTAAAGACAGGTAGCATAAAAACAACCAAAAAAAATTGAAGAATTAAAGAACTGCATTAGATGAAACATAGCAAACTCTTTTTTATCTTTGAAAAAAATAAAAGAAAATGCAACACATCATATTACACAAAGAAGAAATTTTACACAAAACAAAGCGAATTGCGTATCAAATTTATGAAACATTTGTAGATGAAGATGAAGTAATACTGGCAGGTATCAGTTCTAACGGATTTAATTTTGCCTTAAAAATTGCAGAGGAATTAAAAAAAATTGCACCATTGAAAATAACCATGTGCGAAGTTTTTATAAACAAATTAAACCCGCAAGATGAGATAAAAACCTCACTATCAAAAGACACATATACTAACAAAGGACTTGTTTTAATAGATGATGTTTTAAGTTCAGGTACTACATTAATTTATGGCGTTAAATATTTTTTAGACGTTCCTTTAAATAAATTTAAAACAGCAGTTTTAGTAGATAGAAATCATAAAAAATATCCTGTAAAAGCAGATTTTAAAGGGGTATCACTATCAACTTCACTGCAAGAACACGTTCAGCTGGTTTTTGAAGAAGATAATATGTTTGTGTATTTAAAATAAAGACATAATCATTTTTACAATTTCGCTTTTTGATTTTTCATCAACAATGATGGTGTGTTTTGCCTTTTGATAATAAAAAGTTCTTTCAAAAAGGTGTTTTGCAATAAATTCCTCTAATTCATCATCAGACATATCTTTGATAAGAGGTCTATTGTTTTTCTCTTTTGAAAGATTTTTAATTAAATTAGCAACACTAGATTTTAAAAATATAGATTCGATATTTTTATCTAATAAAAACAAATGATTATCAGAGTAACAAGGTGTGCCACCTCCTAATCCTAAAATGAAATTTTCGCTTTTTGCCAAAAATTCAGATAACAATCGGTGTTCAATTTTTCTAAAATAAATTTCGCCTTTAGTCTCAAAGATTTCTCGTACAGAAGCATTTTCATATTGTTCAATAATTTCGTCCAAATCAAAGTAAGGTAAACCCATTTTTTTTGAAAGTAATTTTGAAATAGATGTTTTACCCACTCCCATATATCCTAATAAAATAATTTTCATTTGTTATTTTTATTTTTAAATACTTCAATGTTGCTGTTTACATTTATTTTTTTTTAAATTTTGATTTTATATTAGATTTCCAAGAACCTAGCCAATTGCAAATACATAATAAGGTTTAATGTTGTTTTTATTCAATAACGTGTTATAAAACAAGTGATTAAATTAAATCATTTAAAAAAAAAGCAAATTTATAATAAATTACCATTGAATTATAAATAATAGGTTTTATATTTGCACCCGCATTCAAGAAATAAATGACTTGGTAGCTCAGTTGGTAGAGCACATCACTTTTAATGATGGGGTCCTGGGTTCGAGCCCCAGCCAGGTCACTAGTTTTTATTGTTGTATGAATGCTTGGACTTGGTAGCTCAGTTGGTAGAGCACATCACTTTTAATGATGGGGTCCTGGGTT
>DAINSR010000327.1:0-1671 GCA_036741255.1 Flavobacterium sp. | reverse complement strand
CGTTCAACACACGTTTCATTGTTGGTGCTACGCACCCAACGAAACCCTTGCTGTTGGTGGTAGTGCTATTTTTCACGCTCTATTTTTCCGTTCACTTTTAGTTTCAGGATTTCTATATTTTCAAGTCCTTCGTTATCAATTACTTTTACTGCTATTTCGTGTAAACCTGCTTTAAATTTCCACGTTTGATTTCCTGTTTTGTCGAACAAAATTTCAGGATTAAATTTGTCATTTTTATAGTCAAAATCCCACATAAAAAATTCAATTCCTGCTAAACTTTCGCCTTTTGCTATAAATTCTATTTCTCGTAAATCTTTGTTATTCTTACCTTTGTCGATAATTTCGACTGATAATTTTGGCTTTTTTGCAATCGGAATAATATCTTCAACTTTTACCAATTCTATGATAATATTTTCTTCATTTTTCAACCTTGCAACTTCTTGAACTGCTCCCTTACCGAACGAAAAAGCAATAATGAAGCCGACAGGCTTCATTTCTGATTTGTTTTTTTCGTATAAATTTTTGTCGTTTCGTTTAACTGCTGAAAGAAAATTATCAACTACATTTCGTCCAATATTATCACTTCTTTTTACTTGAATAGGTTGATTTTCTCTTGTTTTTCCGTCCAAACCTAAATCGCCACGCTGTTTTGTGTTGTTAATTCCACCAAATTGTGTAACGATAAAAATCTCAAATTCAAACGCATCTTTATATCGTAAAGTGTCGTAATCGTATTTATGAAGTTGTACAACAAATGGATTAGCAAACAAATCTTGTTGATTATTCATTCGAGCTTCGGTTACTTTTATCGCCGCCACTGATTGGTCAATTCCTATCCATTTGCGGTTCAGTTTGTCTGCAACTGCAACGGTTGTTCCGCCTCCAACAAATGGGTCAAGAATTATGTCATTTTCATCTGAACTTGCTAAAATTATTCTTTCCAAAAGTTTCATCGGTTTTTGAGTTGGATAACCTAGTCTTTCTTTTGCAGAAGGATTTAATGCTTGTATATCAATCCAATAATCATTAGGGATTACACCCTTATCCAAATAATAACGATATTCTTTTCCATTTTTTATGTTACGCTGATATTTCTTTCCTTCTTCATCGGTTAAAATAGGTTCATGCATTGTTGACGTATCTCTTTCAAGTCGAATACTTTCATCATTAAATTTAAATTTTTTAATATTTTTTGCATACCAAAAAATATTATCATGTTTTCTTGGATAAAAACTATTAGAACGCCCACCTGTTCCGTAACACCATATGATTTCATTTATGAAATTTTTTTCTCCGAAAATTTTATCTAAAATATAAACCCTAATGTAAGAGTCAGCATGCCAATCACAATGAAGATAAATTGCTCCAGTTAATTTTAAAATCCTGTGCATTTCAATTAATCGTTCTTTTAGCCAAGAAATATAATGCTCAATGCCACCAGAAAATCTATCTTCAAAACTGCGAACTTCGCCGTTGTCTCCCCAAATTACCTCGTAATTTCGATTACTAAAAAATGGTGGGTCTAAATAAATTAAATCCACTGTTTCCGTTTCTATCGTTCTTAAAATCTCTAAATTGTCTCCTAAAATTAATTTGTTTATCTCCACCGTTTGTCCGTTTTACACGTTTCAAAAATAATAAAATTTGTTTTACAAATTATCCAATGGACTA
>DAINSR010000326.1:0-1732 GCA_036741255.1 Flavobacterium sp. | reverse complement strand
ATAAAAGGCCCTGCTTTTTCAATATTTTTAGCAATTAATGCTATATTAGGCACGCCTATCACTTTATCAATAGCACTTTTTTATTTATTATCGTGCTATTTAGTCATTAATAATTTAAACGAAATTGGATTTAATAAATATTGGTTATTGATTGTTTTTGTGATTACTTTATTTCACCCACTTTTTGATGCAAGAGCAATAAGAGACAGTATTTATCCAGCGCTATTATTAATTGTGCTATCTGGTATGATAAAATTAACATTCATGCCTGTAGAAAAAAAATGCAGTATTAAATACCCAATTTTTTATGGATTAATGTTAGGTTTTTTTTGGATTACTCGTGAAGAAGGAGTTTGGATTGTTCCTAGTTTTTTATTATTAGTATTATGCAAAATTTGGAATTTAAAAAAACAAAAAAAAGTAATTAGACCAATTTTTTATAGATATGTTTATTTTTTATTAAGTGCGTTGGTTTTAGTAAATACTATTGCTTTAATAAACTTTTATAAATATGGAAAATATGAAGTTGTTGACTTTAAAAGCAAGGAGTTTAACCAAGCTTTAAAATCATTAAATAGTGTAAGTGTAGGAGAAGAAATTGCATATTTGCCTGTACCTTTTGCTAAAAGACAATCAATATATTCAGTTAGCCCTAGTTTTTCAGAATTAAAAGAATATTTTGAGAATACAGGTAAAGGTTGGACGAAAATTGGATGTCAGTTTTATCCACATACCTGTGGTGATTATTCAGGTGGTTCATTTGTTTGGGCATTAAGAGATGCCGTTGCTGGTAGAGGCTATTATAAAAATCCAATAATGGCGGCTGAATTTTATAAAAAAGTAAGTTCTGAAATTACAACAGCGTGTAATGCTGGTTTGATAATATGCAAGGAACCATTAGTCCCCTTTTCATTTGCACCAAATATACCAGTATCACAACTTAAGTTAATTCCTGAAAAATTTTTTCAAGGTTTAAAATTGGCTATGTTATTGACACCATTATCAAAATTTAAAGCTCCAGATAATAGCTATGAACCTTTAGTTAAATTGAGAGGGTATTGGCAGTTTTTGGGTTATCCTTACGCATTACCTATAAGTAAATATGAGGTAAGTACGTTTAATGGCTGGTTTATTGGTTCTGATATAAAAGATTGGATTGTTTTTAATTGTTCTGATGTAAAAATAATGCCTGAAAGAATACCTAGTCCAGACCTTGCTATAGCAAATAAACTGGCAACACAACAGCGTTTTTTTATTAGTATCCCTAATAAAGAAAACTGTACAATTTCTACCGTATTATTACCAACTGATAATATTTCAGTCAAAATGATAGACAATACCCATATTCGTTTTAATTTAGGTAATGGGATTTTACATATTGATTCATTTGAAGACCAAGCAAGCAATTATAATTTTAAAAATAAAGCGATAAAATTTAAAAATAAACTAATTAGGTTTTATGTGTTTTTAATTCCAAAATTGGCAATTTTAGCCATGATTTGTTATTTTTATTATTTAATATTAATTTTTTTAAGAAAAAAATCGGCTTGTGATATTTTCATTATTGCAACTACATTATGGTGTTTATTTTTTTCAAGAATCTTCCTTTTGGTTTTGGTTGATATTAGTTCTTTTGTTGGCATTCATGTACTTTATATGGCACCTGCTTTTCCAATTCTTTGTTTAGCAAGTTTTACATCTCTACAGTTATTATTTAAAATGACCAATTTAC
>DAINSR010000325.1:0-1772 GCA_036741255.1 Flavobacterium sp. | reverse complement strand
TGTTTATTTGGAATATTTATTAAGAAATTTCAAAATTGAAAGATTTTCACATGGTGCAGGAGTTCCTACTTTGGATAGGAAATTAGTTCATAAAGAAAATATTATTAATGTAAATATTACCCTTCAAAACCAATTCGCGGAGCGTGTAGCGGTAATAGAAGCCCAAAAACAACAAGCGCAGTTAGAGTTGGCAAAAAGTGAGGAGTTGTTTGCTAGTTTGTTACAAAGAGCGTTTAAGGGGGAGTTGAGTTAATATGTCAATTAGTTGATATGTCAATGCGTCAATGATAAATTTAGATTTCATAAGAGCAAATAGATTGTAAAAAACAGATAAAATCACTTATTCGAAAAAAAAATAATTAAATAAGCAGATTGTAATCTATCTATTTTATGTATTTTTGTGTAAATAAGCAAAAAAATGAAAGCAAAAGCATTTATTCCGTCAGATAAAATTATCGAACGCTTGCAGTACGAAAACCCTTGGTGGAATACAAAAGAAATTCCATCAGCGTATAAAAACATGTCGAAACGCTTGTATTTTAATTTGTTTTATCCTTACGTTCAAGATACAGAAATCAAAAGAGCTTTGGTATTAATGGGGCCGCGTCGTGTGGGTAAAACCGTAATGATGTTTCATGCCATCGACCAATTGATTCAAGATAATATAGATCCGCAAAAAATATTTTTTGTAGGTATAGATAATCCTATTTACATCAACCTAAGTTTAGAAGATTTACTAAACCTTTGTAAAGAGGCCATAAAAGCACCTTCATTAGAAGGCTGTTATGTGTTTTTTGATGAAATTCAATACCTCAAAGATTGGGAACGACATTTAAAAGTATTGGTAGATTCATTTCCAAATACAAAATTTATAGTTTCGGGTTCAGCTGCAGCGGCTTTAAAATGGCACAGCACCGAAAGTGGCGCAGGCCGATTCACCGATTTTATGTTGCCTCCACTTACTTTTCAGGAGTTTATTCATCTGAAAGGAAAAACCCATATTATGTATGAAGGCACAATAACGTATGACAATAAGTTAATTCCCTATCATTTAGCAAAAGATATGGACGAATTGAATAGAGAGTTTATCAATTATCTCAATTTTGGAGGATATCCCGAAGTGGTTTTGTCAGAACGTATTCAAAGTGATATGGGCAGATATGTTAAAAATGATATTGTTGATAAAGTTTTACTTCGCGATTTACCCAGTTTATATGGCATTAAAGATGTTCAAGAGTTGAATCGTTTTTTTAGTTACATCGCTTATAATACGGGAAATGAATTTTCTTATGAAACGATGAGCAGAGACAGTGGTATTCAAAAAGATACCTTAAAAAAGTATTTGGAATATCTAGAAGCAGCTTTTTTAATCAAAGTATTAAACAAATTAGACAGCAAAGCCAAACAACTAAAACGGGTAACTAGTTTTAAAGTATATCTTACCAATTCATCCTTGCGAACGGCTTTGTTTTCTCCGGTTTCAGAATTAGATAGCGACATGGGAAATATTGTAGAAACTGCTATTTTATCACAATGGATGCATAGAGAAAACCTGAGTTTGCATTATGCAAGATGGAAAGATAAAAAAGAAGGCGAAGTGGATTTAGTGCTTTTAGATGAAAAATTCTTCAAGCCGGCCTGGGCAGTAGAAATTAAATGGAGTAATCGTTATTTTGAAAAACCTAACGAATTACAAAGTCTATTGCATTTTTGCGATACTAATAAACTATCAACAGCACTGGTTACAAGTATTAATAAAACAGGAAATGTAA
>DAINSR010000324.1:0-1792 GCA_036741255.1 Flavobacterium sp. | reverse complement strand
AAAGCACTGAATGCCCTGCAAATAAAATGGTTTATAGTTTTTCAGCAGACCCTATATATATATTGATTTTATTTTAACAATAACAGATCAATAAAAAACATTGAGATATTTTTTAAAGTTATGGTTAAAGTATATCTAAACTTCCTTTACCTTCTCTCACTACAACAGGTTCAAAACCAGATAAATCTATAATTGTAGAAGCTATGTTGTTACCATACCCCCCATCAATGACTAAATCAACTTTGTTTTGCCATTTTTCAAAAATTAATTCAGGATCAGTGGAGTATTCTATTACATGATCGTCATCATGAATTGAAGTTGAAACAATAGGATTACCTAACAGTTTTACTATTTCAAGAACAATATTATTTTTAGGAACACGAATACCAACAGTTTTTTTCTTTCTAAATTCTTTTGGCAAATCATTATTTCCAGGTAGAATAAAAGTATATGGACCAGGTAATGCCCGTTTTAAAATTTTAAATGTTGCGGTATCTATTTGTTTTACATAATCTGAAAGATGACTCAAATCATTGCAAATAAAAGAAAAGTTAGATTTTTCGAGTTTAATGTTTTTTATTTTTGCAATTCGTTCTAATGATTTTGAATTTGTAATATCGCAACCAAGTCCATAAACTGTATCGGTAGGATAAATTATTAATCCTCCACTTTTTAAAACATCAACCACTTTTTTAATAGCTGCCTCACTGGGTTTGTCTTCGTATATTTTTATGAAATCTGCCATTTACTTGTAATAAAATTATTAAACTCAACTTATTTTCTGTAATTTTATTTTAAAACATTTACTGTCCCAAAAAAACAACACTACCTATCTTTCATATCAGTAGGAATTTTTTCGCCTTTAGAATTTTTAATTATATCAAAGTTTTTAGAACTCATTTTTTTGCTGATTCTTCTTTTACAATCTTACCATTTTCATAGCTTTTCCAAATTCCAGACTTAACGCCATTATTGTATTGTCCTGATATAGATATATTTCCAGAACCATCATAGAAAGAGGCAGCTCCATCAAGTTGATTGTTTCTATAGTGCAATTCTTCTAATATTTTTCCATTAATCCCTATTCGTTTATAGATACCATTTCGCATCCCATTTTCATAATTCACCATTTCTGCTAAAGAACCGTTGTCATAAAATATTTTTTTTATTCCATGAAGCTTATTTTTTCTGTAGTATTCACTTGTCATAACAATTTTTGATTCTTTATGATAAATTTTCCACTCACCCTCACGAAATTTATTAACTAATAATCCTTCACAAACAATATTAGATTTTCTGTCAAACATTTTTACATAACATGAATCATTGCCTATTGAAAAATCTCTTGTAGCAATTAGTAAACCTGCTTTTGTGTCATCAAAATATTTAAAAACCCCAGTCTCTATACCATGATTAAAAAAACCTTCATATCTAGGTCTTTTAGAATTGGCGTGTGTGCCTTTCCACAAACCATGGCGTAACCCATTTTCATCTAATTGATTATAAATATCTTGCGAATAAACTGAAGTAGAAATAAGTAGTAAAAAAAATATTTTTTTAATTTTATGTATCATTATATTTTTAAGTATAAACATTACAAAATGAAATAGTATAATTCAAAATCATTACTAAAACAGTGTATTTAGTTCTAAAAAAAATAGCAAAGCAATTATGAAATATAGAAATATTAGCTGATTTGATTATTATTAACCTGACGGAATTAGATTATATTTTTATTTAGGGTCTGCTGAAAAACTCAAGCGACCCTTATTTTTTTATCCATTTTGTTTTC
>DAINSR010000323.1:0-1829 GCA_036741255.1 Flavobacterium sp. | reverse complement strand
TATTTTGTTTTTGTTTTGGGTTTGTCTGCTGGAGTATTAAAATTTGATGTTGCTGTTGCTGTTTCTGGTGTTGCTGTGTTTGTTGATCCTAAAAGTGATTGTAATTTTGCTTTAGTACCTTGAAGTTTTAAAAAAGCAACTTTGTAACTGGTGCTTTTTTGGTCTGTAATTTTTGCTAAAGCTTTTTCTTCAATTTTTAAAGTGTTTTCTAAATCTTTAATGTTTTTTTCTCTAAACTGATTTGTTTGAGATACTATTTTTTTTGCAGTAATTAAGTTAGATTTTGCTAGTTTTACTTCGGCTTCTGCATCTTTAATACCTTCAAGTAATTCTCTGTTTTTAACCCCGTTTAAAGTTGTAGAATTTCTTTGTGCTTGTAAATAATTATTACGTTCTTTTGTTTTGTTTAAAAGTTTTTGTTCTGCATCAAATAATTTTTGCTGTGCAGAGATTTCTTTTTCTATATTTTTTTCGTTTAACTGGGAGAATTTTTTTGCATAAGCTACTTGGTCTAATTGTTTAATATATTCTGAATAAACTTTAATTAATCCATTTATATTAAACTTTTCATCTTTTAAAAAGCCATTAAATATTGGATTAATTTTTATTAAATCATTATATGCTTTTTTTCTTGATTCTAAAGAGATGTTTTCTGATTTTATCATTTGCACAAGAGATTCAATACTAGATTTTGTTTGTGCATTTTGTTTTGATACCTGGTTACTTAATTCTCTTTGTTGATTAGCAAATGTTTCTTGAGTGGATATGGTCTTTTTTATGGTATTACTAAAAGCTAAAAATGATGTTATGGCCGCTGCTAATACTCCAAGTAATAGACCCAGCGGATTTAATTTTGTGGTTATATTAAATAAACGCATTGAGGCAGTTGCCTTGTTTATATTTCCTGTGAGCAAAAAATATACTGTGTTTAATAATAAATATCCACTTTTTAATATTCCGTTTATAATTGTACCTCTTTGCTGAGCTACATTCAAGAGGTTTTGTGCTATTATTAATGACTTAGTTAATGCCATAGTTAATCTAATAGCAGCATTATATGAGATATATGAAACTAATAAAACGGCAAAGGCTTTAATTAAAAAAATCAATTTATTTCTAAATCCTTCTACTTCTTTTGAGGCATCTTCTGAAGCACCAATAAATTTAGCAAACCATAATATACTTGAAGAAAGCCATTTTAAAAAGGTTTCTGATGAAAACCATCCCATTACTGTTTTTTTAATTTTTTCTAAGTTGGCGGCTAGATTTTCATTTTTTACAGTAAATTCACCAATTAATGATGTGCCTAGTTCAAAAGATGAATTTGATAAATCAATTAGTTCTTTAAACCTGCCCATATTGTTACCCATCGCTCCGATAACTTTATTAGCTCCATCAGCGTTTACACCTAAAAAATCAAGTGTTTTTGCAGTTTCAGTTGCATCCATTCCTCGCATACCTTGGGCAAATTTCAACATAAACTCTAATGGATTAGTGTTTATCATATTTTCAATAGACTTTGTAGAAACGCCCATTACTTGAGCAAACTTGCCACTTTCAGTACTTGCTTGTTTCATGAAAATATTATAAGCACGTGAGGAAACTTCTGCTTCAATGCCACTTTCTTCAAAGGCTGCACCCAGTGCAAGGGCTTCTCTAATGGAGGGTTTTAATGAATCTGGGAGCGAACCTAAACGCGTTGCAAACTCGGTCATGGTTGCTTCTGTTGCTACACCGTTTGCTCCTAAATCATTAATAGCAGAACCTATTGCATTATATGCGTTTTCAATGTCCATGTCTTTTGTTTCTTGAAACAAAAATTTTAATTT
>DAINSR010000322.1:0-1833 GCA_036741255.1 Flavobacterium sp. | reverse complement strand
TGTTTTGTGTCGCTGTTAGGCGATAGATAATCTTTTAAGTTTTTGGAGGATAATGCCTGCTTAAAAGGTTCATAGTAGTAGGTATCGGTGTCCCAAACAGCGTCTAGAGAGGTGGAGTAATCTGTATCTTCAATCGTACCAGTGTAGGCTCCAAAAACTTCAAAGTTATGGTTAACAGCACCCGCACCAGAACTACCATCCGTAAGTAAGGACGAAAAATTACCAATTGGTAAAAGATTTCTATGTATCCAAAAAGGAAAGGAATCCTCTGGGTCTTGGTCATCAATTGTGAAGGTTATCTCACCCATATCTACTCCAGTCATAACACCTGAAATTGATGCTTTTTCTGGTTTTGAAGCAATTGCTACTTTTTTTTTGTAACTATTTGGATGTGATAAAAATATAGTTCTAACATCATTTTCACTAATAATGGGTAGGCCATTTCCACCATCTCTATTGGTATTCCAGCCGGCAAGATACACCTTGTTATAGCTACTATTGGGAGCTTGTAATAATTCTAATAAAACTAAATCTGGTTTATATTCTTGGGGTACATTTTCTTCTAATTCATCTGGAAATTCTTCATAATAAGTAGCCAAAACTTTAGCCCCCTTTAGCTTAAACCAGGCATTATCAAATGAAAATAAAGCCTGAACATTGGTAGAATCATCGTAGCAAACTTTTCTTTGGGCATTAAAAGTAAACTCGGCATCTTTCATGACTCTATTTATTGCGGTAAAGCTTGAGTCTATATAGGTTCCATCCAGTAAGCAGTGTGCAGCCGTTACCACATAAAGTTTAGCATTCTTTTCCGTATTATTTAAAAGAATTCCTGTGCATTGTCCAACTTTCGACTCAATTTTACAAGTGGCAAGAGATATTCCTTTAAATGCTTTTTGAACATCTGGTGGCAAACACACAAAATCAGCAAATTCATGGTCTTGCTGACAAAAGGCTAGCTTAGGTGTTTGAAGTAGTAGTATTAGAAGAATTAAACGGTATAATTTCATTTCATTTGATTTTGGAGTCTAACAACTCTTGTTGTACTTTTTCTATTTTTTTGTTTTGCTCTATTATATATAAGGTTAATTCCTCTATTTTTTGTAATAATACTTTATTTATTTCATGTTGGTCATAATATCCCTTTTCTTTAATTTCTTTCTCAGAAGGCACATCGGGAAGGTGCTGGTTTTTGTGAATAATTTTTTCAACATCAGCCAAGTTTTTTAGTGAGTAATCTTTGTGAAAAACAAAATCAGCCCAATCTTGTGGACTGTCAATTTTTAAAGATTCAGCCATGATTCCATCCTCTACATAAAGCATATAATTTACAGTGGAAAAAGCTAATTCGTTTTTTTCAATATGTACTTTTGAATTACTATTGCTACTGCCTTTATGAAACGTCATTATAGTTCCTAAAGTAGAATTAATTTGAAAACGATCTTGTGTAAAAGTTTTAACAAAATAGTTGAGTTTATCAACTGTTTTAATACCAAAATTGCTAAAAGTTTATTGAGCTATTGTTTTAGCACACAACATAAAAATAAACAATACAAGAAAGGTTGGATTTTTTAAGTGCATGGTAATAATTTTAAAGTTGATGTGAAAATTAATTTTTATATTGTAATTTATAATGAAAATCTGGTAAATTAAGGTAACTAAATATTTTGACTTTTTAAGACTTTTTTGATGGCTGTTTTAATTTTGATACTATATTGATATCTTCTACCTCAAATTTAATGTTTTTAATGATTAAATTATTCAATGTTTTTTAACTTTTAACCAAAGTACGCATTAGACTTCGTAATGAAAGCTAAAAATACCATAAAAATA
>DAINSR010000321.1:0-1874 GCA_036741255.1 Flavobacterium sp. | reverse complement strand
AATTTTTGGCGATTATCCTTTTAAATTAAATACAGAAGAAAACGAATAGGTAATACTTAGTGGAAGATTCTATGAGATACCAAATGAAGATTCATGAATAATTATTTATATGATGTATTACAGAGCTATTTTTGATGATAAAATGGTTAATTGTATTTTCTTAACACAACAATGATAAATTAGAAATTCCAAATTTAATACCACCGTTTTTTATTCTTTTTAGATGCTTTAGATTTTCTTGATTGCGTTTCTTTTTTCTTATTGCGCAAGTCAGGCTTTCCTTCAGTCATTTCAGGAATAGTATTTTCATCTAATTCATAAGGATGATCAGTTATTACTTTAATTTTCATCCTAATTAATTTTTCAATGTCTTTTAAATATGTTTTTTCGTCACTATCGCAAAATGAAAGGGCAAGTCCACTGTTTCCTGCTCTTCCTGTTCTTCCAATTCTGTGTACATAGGTTTCTGAAATATTAGGTAAATCAAAATTAACAACAAAAGGCAAATTATCAATATCAATGCCTCTTGCCGCAATATCAGTGGCAACTAAAATAGTAATTTCATGATTTTTAAACCCTTCTAAAACACGTTGTCTGTTGTTCTGAGATTTATTTCCGTGTATGGCAGCTGCTTCTACTCCGTTAGCTAACAATGATTTAACCACATTATCAGCTCCGTGCTTTGTTCTTGTAAAAACCAAGCAATTTTTTAAACCTTCATTTCTAATCAAGTGATATAAAAGTTTTCGCTTATTACTTTTGCCAACAAAATATACTTTTTGCGTTACTTTTTCTGCAGTGCTTGAAATTGGATCTACAAAAATATATTTTGGTTTGGTTAAAAAAGTATCTGCAAGTTCTCTAATAGCAACAGGCATAGTGGCAGAAAATAAAAGCGTTTGACGATTTGAAGGCGTGAGTTTAACAATTTTTTTTACATCATTAATAAAACCCATATCAAGCATTTGATCAGCTTCATCTAATACTAAATGATGTAAATGATTCAAATCTATATATCCTTGTTTATTCAAATCTAACAATCTACCTGGAGTGGCAATAAGCACATCAACCCCTTTTTTTAGTTGATCTACCTGTGCAACCTGACTTACACCACCAAAAATTACAAGTGATTTAATATTAGTGTATTTTCCATACAAATCAAAGTTTTCTTGAATTTGAATTGCTAACTCTCGCGTTGGAGTAACTACAAGTGTTCTAATGTGTTTTACTTTTTTACTTGACCCAACAATTCTGTGAATTAAATTAATAATGGGTATTGCAAATGCACCCGTTTTTCCAGTACCCGTTTGTGCACACGCAACTAAATCTGTACCTTCTAATACAGCAGGAATTGCTAATTCTTGAATAGGTGTTGGTTTTTCATAACCCATTTCTTGAATGGCTTGTTGTAGGTTTGTAATAAGTTGTAACTCCTTAAATGTCATTTTAATATTTTTTACAAAGGTAGGTATTTAATTGTTGGTAAAAAATCAAACGAAAGCAACAAAAAATTAAACTAAAATAAATAATAAGCATTTACAATAGTAAGCCTAGTTTGTTGGATCACAATTCTGCAAAAAAATATAACACACGAACAATATATTGATAAATAATATTTACAAATGCCATCTTGTCATATTCTTTTACTCACATCTGACATTTAGTAATTAAATAATATGTTGGCACAATCATTGAAATATTTTTAAAAAATTTAAAATAAAATTAATTTAGAAATTAAATAAAGATGAGTAAAATTATTGGAATCGACTTAGGAACAACTAATTCTTGCGTTTCTGTAATGGAAGGTAGCGAACCAGTAGTAATTCCTAATTCAGAAGGAAAAAGAACAACACCTTCAATCATAGCGTTTGTTG
>DAINSR010000320.1:0-1887 GCA_036741255.1 Flavobacterium sp. | reverse complement strand
GGACATGGATTCTCTTGGGTTAGATAAGTATGGTGTTGCTTTGCAGAAAAATTACAACAATGAAGATGTGGTTGTGCCTGTGGTGGGGAAAGTATTGAAAAAGAAAAAATTAATGGATTGAATAATGTTCTTCCTAAATATCCTGTTTTGGGACAAGACTATTTGATTAATTCTAACTTTCATTATTTGCCAGGAGCAAATGCAAAAGGTGGTTGGTTAGACCAGTATTCATTAGGAGTAAAAACGATTGCTATGGATAAGGACGCATATTTTGCTTGTGATCAAAAAATAGTTCCTCAGAAAGAAAGTATTCAGATTTCATTTCCTGGAGAAAGCATACTTTTTTCTTATTCAAATATGGAAGGGGTATATTTAATTACCCAAAATAGCCAATCTGAAACAACTGTAAATATTCGATATTTTGATCATTCTGGAAATCAAAAGCAAACTTCAAGTTTTACATTTAATTATGGAATGTCTGCCAAAGTGAACATTCTAAAAAATGAGAATGGCGGAGAAGATTTAATACTTATTGCACAGCCAACAGCTAAATACAACAAGTATGGTGTCAAGATAGATAAGATAAAGTCCACTCCTTTAGAATTTGAATATATAAGAATAGACGGTTCAAACTTAAAATTAAAAGAACGCTTTACATTTAATGCACTTAGCACACAATGGTATCCAGAAACTGTGTTAGAAAAGAATGGTTCAGTATATGTTTTTGGTGCTGCATCAAATAAAGTGAAGTTGAATGAATATCATTTTGGTGGAATTATGTCAACAGAAGGAAGTGATTTTCAAAATTGGTTGAGGATTGATGAATTGGAAAACTATCAATTTATAAAGATAAAAGGAGGAAAAGCTGAATATGTAAAAAGCTATACTCCTGAACAAATGTCTAAATCACAAGTACTAGTACCTGGTTCAAAAGGTAGCAACAACCCAAATGGTTATTTTAGGCTTCAGGAAATTAATATTGTTAACGATAAACTTTATATAACTGGACAAAACTCTTCAATGGGTAAAGATGGTGATGACAGAAAGCAAGAATTCATGATGTTAATAGACGAAAAAGGAGAATTAAGCAAACTATTCTATGTGCCAAAATCTAACTACTCCAATTCTAATATGTTTTTTTCTCCCGACAACAAATCTATGTATTGGGCTATTTATGACTACAGTAACTATACAGTAAGAGCAAATAAATTAATTCCTGTTCAAGTAATGGCAGGAGGATTTTTGGTTGGCGGTGATGACCGAGTGATTACAAGTAAGAGAAAAATTGATGACGGACCATTGTTGCAACTAGTGAAAATTGACTTAGTAAATAATAGTGCTGGTGCCATTGAGACTTTTGGAAAAGATGAATACACACTTTTTGATGAATGTAAAATTCTATATTCAAATCAAACTGAAGTAGCTTTTTTAGGGTTAAGTGGAAATGTAAAAGATAGAACTGCAAAAATAATTAGGTTGAAATTTTAGATAAAAGAAAACCTGCCCATAACAGCAAGCAAGCTCAATTTGTGCAGACGAGGTAATAGCTTTTGCAAAATACTTCGGTAGACAAACCATAAATTGAGCCTGCTTGCAAAGTGAGCGGAAACCGTAAGGTGGCAGTGTAAATTTTAATCTGATTGCAAAAAACAGGCATACATCATTAGCAAATGACGACCAAAACTAAAGTGTAGCAATTGGTTTTTAATTGTGAGTGTATTCTTACTTCTTTGGGTTTTTATACTTTGACTACTTCTGTTACCATTTACCCGATTTTATTCACTCCATTATGAGTAAATTAAAATCATTTTCATGCTTTTTGTCTTTCTACAAATCTATTTATTTTTAGCCTGTAAAATTTGTCACGAGCGAATATAGACACTTCAC
>DAINSR010000319.1:0-1932 GCA_036741255.1 Flavobacterium sp. | reverse complement strand
ATTAGAAAAAGGATATGAAGTTCACGGCGTAAAGCGTAGAGCATCTTCTTTCAACACACAACGAATAGACCACTTATATATAGATTTACACCAAAAAAACGTCAATTTTAAATTGCATTATGGCGATTTAACAGACTCTACTAATATTATCAGAATCATACAAGAAATTCAACCCGATGAAATTTATAATCTAGGTGCCATGAGTCATGTAAAAGTAAGTTTTGATTCTCCAGAATATGTGGCAAATGTAGACGGAATGGGTACACTGCGCATTTTAGAAGCAGTCAGAATATTAGGTTTAACACATAAAACAAGAATATACCAAGCCTCAACGTCAGAACTATATGGTGGCATGGAAGAAAATAAAAATGCTCAAGGTTTTTATGATGAGCAGTCGCCTTTTTACCCTCGTTCGCCTTATGGTGTGGCAAAAATTTATGGATTTTGGATTACCAAAAATTATAGAGAAGCGTATAACATGTATGCCTGCAATGGTATCTTGTTTAACCATGAATCTCCACGAAGAGGCGAAACATTTGTAACTAGAAAAAT
Source organism: Flavobacterium sp. (assembly GCA_036741255.1). Taxonomy (GTDB): domain Bacteria; phylum Bacteroidota; class Bacteroidia; order Flavobacteriales; family Flavobacteriaceae; genus Flavobacterium. Next base: position 1,380 of record DAINSR010000319.1, on the reverse strand, counting down.
AACTATGGCAGTAGCAGCCATTGCAAAAGGAAAGCAAGATTGTTTATATTTAGGAAATCTCAACGCACAGCGTGACTGGGGACATGCTAAAGATTATGTAGAAGCTATGTGGTTAATGCTTCAGCAAGAAAAACCCGAAGACTTTGTAATTGCAACAGGTACAACAACTTATGTGAGAGATTTTGTTAAAATGGCGTTTGCAGAGTGTGGCATAACCCTCTCATTTAATGGTAGTGCCGAAAATGAAATTGCCACTGTGGTATCATGCAGTAATCCGTTGTATCAATTAGCCACAGGCAGTGTTGTGGTTAGAATTGATCCTGAGTATTACAGACCCACAGAGGTTGATTTATTATTAGGAGACCCAAGCAAGGCAAACACACAGTTGAACTGGAAACCAAAATATAATGTGAAAGGATTAGTAAAAGAAATGGTACAAAAAGATTTAGAATTAATAAAATAGGTTTTCCAACGAGTTGTAAGTGTAAAATCTAAATGACAATTAAAAACCACTAACTCCCGACACTTCGGGAAATAAAATTAAGGCTTAATGTAACTTAATATCATAATGGTTTAAAGCGAAAATAAATTAAACCTCAAACAAAATGGGTATAATTATAAAATAAGAATATGAAAAAAGAACCCCTTATTTCAATCATCACCATTAACTATAATGATAAAAATGGTTTAGAAAGAACTTTCAATAGTGTTTTTAAGCAAACGTGTCAAGATTTTGAATATGTTGTGATTGATGGAGGCAGTACAGATGGAAGTTTATCCCTTATAGAAGCCCATAAAGATAAAATTAATTATTGGGTTTCAGAAAAAGATAAAGGGATTTATAACGCCATGAATAAAGGAATTCTTGCCGCAAATGGCACCTATTTGTTATTTTTAAACAGCGGTGACCATTTGTACGCCGATGAAACTTTAGCTCTTTCTATACCTTATTTGAAAGATAAAGCTAAAGATATGTATTATGGAAATATTATATTTCGTGGTAAGGTTGATAGAGTTTCTGAATATCCAAAAGAAATAACTTTAGATTTTCTTTTTAATGATACATTACCACATCCAGCTACATTTATAAAAAAAGAATGTTTATTAATTACAAATTTATATGATGAAGAATTAAAGATAGTCTCAGACTGGAAATTTTTTCTTATCGGAATAATAAAGAAAGGCTTTTCATTTCAACAAATAAACAAAATAATAACTGTTTATTATATGGATGGTATAAGTTCAGTAAATTTAGCATTATGCGTTACCGAAAAAGAATACATATTAAATTCTGAATTTCCTTTTTTGTATAAAGAATTTAAAAAGTTCAACAAATTAAAACAAATTTCAGATATTTACAATAATTCCAGGTTATTAAAA
>DAINSR010000318.1:0-1933 GCA_036741255.1 Flavobacterium sp. | reverse complement strand
CAATTGCCTTGAAATCGGGGATAATCTTGTCAGGGAAATTGTTTTTTATTTTCTTTGGTTTTTTTTTTGATAATTTAATTATAGAAATATGTCATGCAATTTTGGTGTGTGATGGAAAAAAATGATTTAGGCGAAATTGGGATGTGTTTTTTGATGCTGATTTCTGGATCATTTTGTAAAATTATTTAAGATTTGTATTGGGATTTAATGTTTGTAACTTCAATTATAAACTTAATTCTATTCCTTACTTATGGAAATAAAATAACATAAAAAAATGACTAAATTAATTTAAATACAGATTAGATGCCGAACTCTCAAATTTCAAATGAAAGCAATCAGCAGATTACAAATAGCATTGAACTTAGAAGCGAAGAAGTACAAGATATTCTAGCTCAAGTACCACATTGGATTTTACGCTGGGGAAACATAATAATATTTATTTTACTTTTATTATTAATATTATTTTCTTATATCATTAAATATCCACAGATTATAACTACTACAGTAGTTATAACTACACAAAATCCTCCTGAAAAATTAGTTGCTAGAACATCTGGAAAAATTTCTAAAATTTTAGTAAAAGACAGATCAGAATTAGCTCCAAAAACACCACTTGCCATAATAGAAAATACAGCAAATTATAGTGATGTTTTTAAATTAAAAGAATGTATAGATACATTACAGATTATTAATTCTCAATTTGTGTTTCCTATAGAAAGCTTTTCCAATTCACAGCTTGGAGATGTTCAAAATTCATTTTCACAATTTCAAAGAGACTATCTAGCCTTTAATTTAAATAGAAATTTTAGACCACATTATGTGGAAAAAAAAGCTCAAATTTTAGAGAAAAATGAATTAAGAGTTCGTTTACAATTACAAAGCCAACAATTTAAAATAGGTTTAAATGAATATAGGTTAAAAAAACAAGAATTAGAACGATTTAAAAAATTATATGATAAAGGGATAATTTCTTCGCAAGAATGGGAGGTTAAAAATTTAGAGTATTTGCAAATAGAAAAAAATGTTAGGATTAACCTTTCTCAATTATCTCAAATGCAATCTTCCATAAACGAAATTGATAAAAACTTGACCAATGCCAATATTAATGAAACAAAAGACACCATTAATTTATTTAAAAATACAATTCAGTCCTATAACCTATTAAAAAAATCGATTAATGACTGGGAAATGACTTATGTTTTTCGTTCGTCAATTCAAGGAAAGATTTCATTTATGCAAATTTGGACTGAAAATCAAACGATTAATTCTGGTGATCAAGTCTTTACTATTGTGCCTTCAAACAATGAAAATTATATTGGAAAACTAAAAGCAGAGATACAAAATTCTGGTAAAATAAAAATAAATCAAGAAGTTAATATACGATTAGCAAATTATCCTGATAAAGAATTTGGTATTATAAAAGGAAGGGTAAAGTCCATTTCATTAACACCTGATAAAGACGGTTATTTATTAATTGATATTTCATTACCAAGAGGAATTAAAACATCATACAAGAAAGAAATTATTTTTCAACAAGAAATGAATGGTACAGCCGATATCATTACAGAAGACTTACGTTTAATAGAACGTTTCTTTTATCAGTTCAGAGTTTTTTTTAATAGATAAATTTCTTACCAATAATGATTTTATGGAGCCAATTAACCAGACATAAATATTATCCCAAATTTTAGATTTTTTATCTAATTACTTGATAATTATTGCTTTATGTTTTTTTATTTCTTGTTTATGTACGACAAGTCTAATCAATCCTTATAGAATTAGATAAATTAAGACCGTTGCAAGGCAAATTTCACAAAATTTGAACATTTTTTTGTTTAAGTGTTTGCGTATCAGTCATATAATTCTTATTTTTCATAGTATGAAAATACAACAAACCCCTAGTTTTGCAGATGTTGTTTGCGATATTCGAATA
>DAINSR010000317.1:0-1946 GCA_036741255.1 Flavobacterium sp. | reverse complement strand
TATTCAATATGCAGCTTAATTGTTTTACGTTAAATTACCGTCAGGTTAATAATATTAACGGCAATTGTGCGTAGAATATTCTTAAGGACACCTCTAAAAAACCGTTTTGAAAAACTCAAATAAGCAAGTAAGATATTCAGTCCCATAGATTGATGAGATGATCGCTAAAAATCAAGCCTTACATATATAATAAACAGTTATTATAAAAATTATTAACACACAGAAAATTGATTATAGACGTTTCATCAGCCAAACGATGCACAAGTCATACCATAAAAACAATTGATACAAGAGATAAAACTATGCAACAAATTTTTTAACCAATTACATGTATTACTCAACTTGTTTGCAAACAAAATATAAAACAAAACACCTTTAAATGAGTAATAAAAATTCTATTTATTTAATTTGTGCCACATCTGTTAAATTATAATCCAAAAGCTGCCTTAACTTTATCAACATAGTCTAATTTTTCCCAAGTAAACAATTCAACAGTTACTGTTTTGTTTTCACCATTTGGTAAAGTAAATGTTTTAGTGGCTAACTCAGGAGTTCTTCCCATGTGTCCATAAGCTGCGGTTTCACTATAAATGGGATTTCTTAATTTTAAGCGTTGTTCAATAAAATAAGGTCGCATATCAAAAATTGCAGCTATTTTTTTACCTATCTCGCCATCAGTTAAATTTACTTTTGAAGTACCATAAGTGTTTACATTTATAGAAGTTGGTTTAGCTACGCCAATAGCATAAGAAACTTGTACTAAAACTTCGTCACACAAACCAGCGGCAACTAAATTTTTTGCAATATGACGTGTGGCATAAGCAGCACTTCTATCTACTTTACTTGGGTCTTTTCCAGAAAAAGCCCCTCCACCATGAGCTCCTTTTCCACCATAAGTATCCACTATAATTTTTCGTCCTGTTAAACCTGTATCGCCATGAGGTCCACCAATTACAAATACGCCAGTTGGGTTTATATGATATGTGATGTCATCATTAAATAAATGGGCATATTGCGGGTATTTAGTTTTGATTCGTGGGATTAAAATAGACAGCAAATCACTTTTAATTTTTACAAGCATGGCATCATTAGCAGCGTCTTTATCTGCTTTAGAGGCTGATTTTGGTTTGATAAAATCATCATGCTGTGTTGAAATTACAATAGCATCAATACGAATTGGTTTGTTTTCGTCTGAATATTCTAAGGTTACTTGCGATTTTGCATCAGGACGCAAATAAGTGATTTCATTGTGTTCTCGTCTTAAATTGGCTAATTCTTTTAACAATGCGTGAGATAAATCTAAAGCAAGAGGCATATAATTTTTAGTTTCGTTTGTGGCATAGCCAAACATCATTCCTTGATCTCCTGCACCTTGTTCTTCTTTACTGGCTCTATCAACACCCTGATTAATATCTGCAGATTGCTCATGGATGGCAGACAAAATTCCGCATGAATTGGCTTCAAACATATACTCACTCTTAGTATAGCCAATTTTCTTTATAACATCTCTTGCTATTTGTTGCACATCTAAATAGGTGTTTGACTTTACCTCACCAGCCAAAATTACCTGACCAGTGGTTACTAAAGTTTCACAAGCTACTTTTGAGTCGGCGTCAAAAGCTAAAAAATTATCTATTAAAGCATCACTAATTTGATCTGCTATTTTATCTGGATGTCCTTCACTAACTGATTCAGAGGTAAATAAATAAGCCATTTGTTTTAATTTTTTTTAGTTATTTAAGATGGGAAGTTAATAACAAAATGCAACGGCTAAAGGGAGGTGATTCTGCTTTAGCATTTTTTATTCACAACTATTAAATGAATGTTAGGTAAATTCGTATCAATAGTTAAGAAAGAGGTTGCAATCAGTTCAAATTTTTCCTCTATTATGAGTACAAATTTATAAAGACTATTTCAATTAGAAAAAATATTTTTGATAAATTTAT
>DAINSR010000316.1:0-1971 GCA_036741255.1 Flavobacterium sp. | reverse complement strand
GTTAGTCTTTAGCGATTTAGCTGTTATGCGTGGTGATTTTTAAAAAAAATATCCCCTTATGTGCTTTCTAAATAATTGAAAATGGAAAGAAATAGTGTATTTGAGGGGAGCTATTTACTGAAACCATAACACTACAACAAAAAATAAACACTACAAAACCTTACATTTTTTTTGCTTCCTCCCAAAGAACATCCATTTGAGCTAAGGTCATTTGTGATATATTTACCCCCATTTCAATAGCTTTTTGTTCTAAATACATAAATCGTTTTATGAATTTTTTGTTAGTTCGTTCTAAAGCATCTTCGGGATTGATTTTTAAAAATCGGGCATAGTTAATTATTGAAAAAAGCACGTCGCCAAACTCGGCTTCCATCTTATCATGATTTTTTGCTTCAACTTCATAGCGGAGTTCGTTTAGTTCTTCTTGCACTTTATCCCATGCTTGATGACTTTCTTCCCAGTCAAAACCCACCCCTTTTACTTTTTCTTGAATACGCAATGCCTTTACCAAGGCGGGTAAACCCTTAGGAACACCTTCTAAAACCGATTTCTTTCCTTCTTTTAGTTTTAAACTTTCCCAGTTGCGTTTTACATCGTCTTCATCTTTTACTACAACATTACCATAAATGTGTGGATGCCTATAAATTAACTTTTCGCATACAGAATTAGCTACAGCTGCTATATCAAAATCATGTGTTTCACTCCCAATTTTTGCATAAAACACAATGTGCAACAACAAATCGCCGAGTTCATTTTTAATTTCTTGCAGGTTGTTGTTTAAAATAGCATCACCCAGTTCATAAGTCTCTTCAATGGTTAAATGGCGTAGGCTTTCTAATGTTTGCTTTTTATCCCAAGGACATTTTTCACGCAAATCGTCCATAATATCCAGCAGTCGGTTAAAAGCGGCTAGTTGATCTTGTCTGTTGCTCATAGGCTCTGTTTTTGTATGATATGGCGAACTTTTTAGATAATTTATTAGGAAAAAGGGCTTAATTGTATTTTAGATATTTACAGCTTTTGTCATTTTAAGAGACGAAGAATCCCATAACTTGAGCAATTTATGAGATTCCTCCTTCGTCGGAATGACAACAAAACCATAAAAATGATTTTCAAATAATGCTGTTAATATTAAAATATAGCCGAAAAAAGTAAGTCTAAAAAATACAATTTTCATCACAATAAACTTGTTTCAATTTATCTAATACCGATTATGTATTCAATATAGTCCAAGAAAAATGGACTATTTTCATACTATATTGGCATTATACCATAAACTATTGGACTATTTTACAAATGTTATTGGTATAAATTTGGGTTAACAAAATAAATACTATTTAGATGACTTCTTTGAAATCTTGTCAAATTATGCAGTAGGTATTGATTCTTCTTGTTCGTTTAAAATTTCGGGAGTTATCAAACCTTTAGAATGAAGTAAATTATACCAATTGATAACTTTTTTAATATCAGAAGCATAAACACGTTCCTCGTCAAAATTGGGTAAAATTTCTCTAAAATATGATTTTAAAACCGCATCAGTTTCTTTGTGAGAAATGGTGGGACCGTTATTTTCTTTTTTGGCAATTGTTTCAAATATTTTGTTCAATCGGACTTCTTCTTCATAAGTGTAAACCGCAATTTCAGACAGTAAACTTACATTTGCTTTTAGTCCTACCGCAATTTTTTTTCCATCTAGTAAAGATTCGGCTACAAAACCCGTTCTGGTCTGAACTTTAAGATGATATAATCCTGGTTTTCCTGAAATTGCTAAAATTTTTTTTAAGCTCATTTTTTTTGTAATTTGTTAGACAAATATAAATTTTAATGTTGATTATACAAAGGTAAGATTAAAAGTTACATGAAGTGGATAAAAACTGCAAACAGCCACAAATACTAGCCATTTGTGACTATATTCTAATACTTAGCAACAACATTTATTTTACATTGCTACTAATTTACTGTTAAATCACT
>DAINSR010000315.1:0-2009 GCA_036741255.1 Flavobacterium sp. | reverse complement strand
AAATATAAGTGTTTTCAATCGTTTGTCCAAATTTTTAAAAGCGAATGCCCTGAATAATCGGTATAATTAACACTTTGTTTTTTATAATCCATAATAAATTTATCTCACTTATCTTATTTTTTATGGGTGTTCAATAATTGCTCTGCAATTGACCTTTTGATATTCTTTGTACTTTTTGTAAAATCGCTTTCTTAGGTCATGGAGTACACATAGAAAAAATAGCCCCTCAAAAAAAAATAACCATGAGTACTTATTTTTATTACTTCACTTAGTTTTAATTTTTTATTAGTGTTTAGTGATATGCTTTGCAATTGTATTTTTAGCTTTCATTATGAAGCCTAGTACATATTTTGGGTTCAAACATTTTGGGTATTAGATCATTCTCATCAACCAGTTTCGCATAGAAACCTCTTTATTGACAATTCCGCTCAAATCTTCAATTTTAACACGGTCTTGTTTCATAGTATCTCTATAACGAATAGTAACCGTTTTATCTTCTAGTGATTGATGATCTACAGTAATGCAAAAGGGTGTTCCTAGTGCATCTTGACGACGGTAGCGTCTGCCCACAGCATCTTTCTCGTCATAGGCTACATTAAATTCCCATTTTAACTCGTTCATGATTTCTTTTGCCAGTTCGGGTAATCCGTCTCTTTTTATTAAAGGGAGTATAGCTGCTTTTGTGGGGGCTAAAACAGATGGTAATTTCAAAACTGTTCGGGTTGATCCATCTTCTAATGTTTCTTCTTGCAATGCATTAGAAAAAACAGCTAAAAATAATCGGTCTAAGCCCACAGAAGTTTCTACCACATAAGGAATATAGTTGCTGTTGGTTTCTGTATCAAAAAACTGTAATTTTTTTCCTGAATATTGTTCGTGTGCTTTTAAGTCAAAATCTGTTCTTGAGTGAATTCCTTCTAACTCCTTAAAACCAAAAGGAAAATTAAACTCAATATCGGCTGCGGCATTAGCGTAATGTGCTAGTTTTTCATGATCATGAAAACGATAATTTGAAGCACCAAGCCCTAATGAAAGATGCCACTTTAATCGGGTTTGTTTCCAGTATTCATAATAGTGCATTTCTTCACCCGGTTTAACAAAAAATTGCATTTCCATTTGTTCAAATTCACGCATTCTAAAAATGAATTGCCTTGCCACAATTTCATTTCTAAAAGCTTTTCCGGTTTGAGCAATGCCAAATGGAATTTTTAATCGACCTGTTTTTTGTACGTTTAAAAAATTCACAAAAATACCTTGAGCGGTTTCAGGACGCAAATATAAGTCCATTGTATTATCTGCTGATGCACCAATTTTTGTAGCAAACATTAGATTAAACTGACGCACCTCGGTCCAGTTTTTTGAACCCGTTTCTGGACAAGCTATTTCTAATTCTTCAATTAAACTTTTTACATCGGCAAGATTGTCTTGCTCTAAAGAACGTGCTAAACGTTGTAAAACAGCATTTTTTTGATCTAAATAGCCTTTTACTCTCTCGTTTGTGGCAATAAACTCTGCTTCATTAAAACTACTGCCAAAACGGTCTTTAGCCTTCTCAATTTCTTTTTGTGCCTTTAGGTTTATTTTTTCTGCATATTCCTCTACTAAAACATCGGCTCTGTATCTCTTTTTTGAGTCTTTATTGTCAATCAGCGGATCAGAAAAAGCATCAACATGTCCAGATGCTTTCCAAGTAGTGGGATGCATAAAAATTGCGGCATCAATACCCACAATATTATCGTGCATTTGAACCATTGATTTCCACCAATATTCTCTTATATTCTTTTTTAACTCAACACCGTTTTGTGCATAGTCATATACTGCACTTAAACCATCATAAATTTCGCTTGACGGAAATATAAATCCATACTCTTTTGCGTGCGAAATTACGTTTTTAAATAAATCTTCTTGTTTTGCCATAATGGCACAAAAGTAAAAAATATCTCTAAAGATTTGAAAAAAAAAATTATCTTTAACCCAAAATACGCATTAAAAATCTATTACAAACTAAA
>DAINSR010000314.1:0-2041 GCA_036741255.1 Flavobacterium sp. | reverse complement strand
TCAAAATATCATCACATTACCAGTTGTAAGTCCTGAAAGTAATACTGATGGAAATTCATCTGGAGGAAATGGAAATGAGGGTAATCATAGTGTGGGAGAGAATTTTTCTTTAGCAAATATGTATATGCACTTCCAAGTTGGTGGCGGAACCCCAATGACTATAAATATGTCATCCGTTGATTTTGGTGGAGCCACACAAAAAGTACTTGGTTTAACAGGTATGGAACCTAATGATGTAAGAGCTGTCAATTTATTTAATGCAGGAGCGATAAACCAAGCTGCATTAGCATTTGGAAGGGTAAATATGATGTATCACGGAAACAATCAGTTTTCAATCGTTTCTGATGAGTCATCCCGCTTTGACTTTAATCCAATTATTGATCCCAATGCATCATGGGGCAGAAATGCTGGTAATATTTTAGGAACTATGATAAATTACAACTTGTTTCCAGATACGCCACTTTCTCCACTTGTGCCACTAATTTTTGGTGGCCCATACGATGTTAATTTTAATGGTACTGCTACTATTCCAAGATAAAAAATAGCTCCATGAAAAAGTTTATATTTATTTCAACCATAGTAGTTTTAGCCATGATAACAAGCTGTTCAGAACAAAAGTACCCAGATTTAGGAGAGGGGTATAAATTTGATACTGGAGATGGTAATTCTTTGGCGATTGTGAACTCAGAGAATACTGTGATGGTTAGTATGGAAATTTTAGATTATGCCTTTGATTCAACCTTTATCATTGCATCTCAAAGACCATGGGATGTTCCTAATGTTCCAGATATAAAAGATATGACATATAATCAGCGAAATGAGGCTTTTGAAAAAAGCACGTTCCGTCAATATTGGATAATTAATAAGAAAGAGAAAAGTGAATATAGCTTAGATACATTATCAAAGCTTGCCCGTTATTCTAATGTTTACGGTCCTTTTAAGAAAGAGGAATATCTACAGAAGCGTGATGAGTTAGGCGTACCCCGAGAGTTAAAACTGAAAGAATAAAACTTACTGAAGGAATTTATGATAGTTTATCAACGATTACTGCATCTGAATCACAAGGATATTGGCTTGGTAATAATGGTAAATATTATAGTACTTCTTGGGGCGGAAACCAATATACAGGAAGCCGTGCAGGGGCTTTTGATGTGTCTGGCAACTACAAATTTGCAGGAAACCTTGCCTTGGTGGGTAGTGCTAGTATTGGAGTTTATCAAACATATGGTGGCTATCAAATGGATGGAAACCAGTTTGGATATAATGCACAACGTGCAGCCGCAAGTTCAGCAGGAGGATTAATTGGCGGATGGGCTGGTGCAGAAGCTGGATCTTGGGGTTTTGGAGCAATTGGAGGCATGATTGGGGGACCTCCTGGTTTAGTTATTGGAGGTCTAGTTGGTGGACTTATTGGAGGATTTGGCGGTGGCTACCTAGGCGGGGAAGTTGGACAAGGAGCAATTGACTATATGCACAGATAATTTATGAAAACTATAGAATTTTATTTAAATATTATTCATTTTTGCTACTATAAAGCCCACTACAAACTACATCTATTAAGTAATAAAATAAATCCTTTTCGATTAATAGCAGAAATACCAATTGTAAAGAGGAAACATAAAAAAATGGGAATTATAAATTTTGAGAAAGAAATTGATAATCTATTTTGGGACAAAACTTTCGGTATAAGTGTAACTTTTTCTGGAGGATATCTAATGATATTAATGCTTTTCTTTGTTTTTGGCGTTTTCAGTTTAATCCGTAAGATTTTTACGGCAGAGCGTTTGTATGGAATTCATTTTGTGTTTTTTGTGGCGTTGTCGGCTTTTATATGTTATGTTTTTGTCTTAAAAAAGAACAAATACATCCCGTATTTCAACAAATTTGAGAAATGGAATAAAGTAGAGAAAAAAAAATACGGTTGGTTTACATTTGTAATAACGATAGCTTTTTTTTACTTATGTATTTTAGGATTTTAAACCCTTTCTTACATTGGAGGCTCTCAAGCTAATGATAATTGGAATCCTATAAAATGGGATTG
>DAINSR010000313.1:0-2079 GCA_036741255.1 Flavobacterium sp. | reverse complement strand
TGGATTTCCAAAAACCGCTCATCCTATGGGGGTTTTAGCAGCATTAACTTCTGCCTTAACAGCTTTTAATCCTGTTGCTGTAAACCCTAACAACGAAAAAGAAATGTATGAAGCGGTTTGTAAAACCATGGCAAAGTTTTTAGTTATAGCTACATGGACTTACAGAAAATCGATGGGTTTTCCACTCAATTATTATGATAATACAAAAGGGTATGTTGATAATTTTATGAGAATGATGTTTGAGCTTCCAACGGAGCCATACAAGTTTGATAAAAAAGTAATTGATGCCTTAGATAAGTTGTTTATACTTCATGCAGATCATGAGCAAAATTGTTCTACTTCTACTGTTAGAATTGTAGGGTCATCTCATGCAGGACTATTTGCATCAATATCTGCGGGGGTTTCAGCATTGTGGGGTCCATTGCATGGTGGTGCTAATCAAGCAGTTCTAGAAATGCTAGAAGAAATTCATAAGAATGGGGGAGATGTAGAAAAATATGTTTTAAAAGCAAAAGATAAAGATGACCCGTTTAGATTAATGGGTTTTGGTCATCGTGTTTACAAGAATTTTGACCCAAGAGCCACTATTATCAAAAATGCTGCTAACGATGTACTAACTGCTTTAGATGTACATGATCCCTTATTAGATATAGCAAAACAGCTTGAAAAAGTTGCCTTAGAAGATGATTATTTCAAATCTAGAAATTTATATCCAAACGTAGATTTTTATTCAGGAATTATTTATAGAGCAATGGGAATTCCTGTGGAAATGTTTACCGTGCTTTTTGCTATAGGTCGTTTGCCTGGGTGGATTGCTCAATGGAAAGAAATGCGTTTGAACAACGAACCTATTGGAAGACCAAGGCAAATTTATATGGGTCATAAATTAAGACCTTTTAAAGAAGAAAAGGATAGATAGCTTTTTGGTTTATAAAAGTAAACTATTTTTATTATTATTAGTTTCATAATAGAGATTAGATTTTTAAAATAATTTGTTTAAGTGTTTTTTTAAATAGCCAAGAATTATTGTATCTCCATTATTTTTGTGTTTGCGGGAGTGTGTAGGCAATGTAACTCAAGGTTTATTTTTGTGATTTTTTTTGAGCATCGAGCAACGATATTAACCTGACGGAATTAGATTATATTTTATTTAGGCTTAAGTATTGATAATAAGTTAAATAAAAATATTTTTTTATCGTTATATTGCCGTTATGTTAATAGCAAAGTTCGTGTTTATTTATATGAAGTTTGTTAAAAACAAATTTTGATTTTCAAAAATGCCAAGAGTAACAACATTACTTACTGAAGACCGGTGGCATGTGCTAAGGTAAATGTGTGGAAACATACAGGAACGCCAAAAATCAACAAATTTTACTTGAAATATAATTTTAAAAATACATGCAACAGATTTATAACAAAGCCTTTTTTAATATTGTTAAATTACTATTATGTTGCAGTTACATATTAAAGACGAAACTTCGCGTTTGAGGACTGTGGTTTTAGGGACTGCAGTTAGCAACGGTGCTACTCCACAAGTTGATGAAGCTTATGATCCGAAATCGATAGAACATATTTTAGCAGGAACCTATCCGATTGAGAGCGATATGGTTAAAGAAATGGAGGCTTTTAATGCCGTTTTTGAAAAATATAATGTTCAGGTTTTTAGACCCAAGCAAATAGAAAATTGCAATCAAATTTTTACTAGGGATATTGGTTTTGTAATTCAAGATATTTTTATTAAAGCAAATATTTTGCCTGATAGAGAGCGTGAGTTAGATGCTATTCAATATATAATTGATAAAATTGACCCAAAAAAGATAGTTCGTCCTCCAAAGGATATTCATATAGAAGGAGGTGATGTTATTGTTTGGAATGATTATATTTTTGTTGGTACATATAAAGGTTCTGATTATAAAGATCACATAACAGCACGAACAAATGTGGAGGGTGTGGCTTTTATAAAAAAAATGTTCCCACACAAAATAGTAAAAGAATTTGATTTAATTAAGTCAAAAACTGAAGCAAGAGATAATGCTTTGCATTTAGATTGTTGTTTTCAGCCTGTGGGTATTGATAAAG
>DAINSR010000312.1:0-2135 GCA_036741255.1 Flavobacterium sp. | reverse complement strand
TTAATAAATTTTATTTGAGGCTCAAATTTACTGCTTTTACATAGGTGCTTTGCAAGATTTGGGCGGCAGTAACATCGGAAACTTTGTCTTGTACTTGGATAAATAATTAATAATCAATAATTTGGGAATGGCTTTCCCCAAACCTCGCAAAGCCACAGAACGTTGTGCGTCAGCTTAGAAAACCGACACCGAAACAGAAAATAAAAGTAAAATGGGTTCAAAAAACATACACTTAGAACCGTTCGACAAAGGAACAATAACCAAACTTGAAATCTTTGAAGATTATGCTCAAGCTTGGATTCCAACCTTTGTAATGCAATCTGCCAACGAAATTCACATTTTTGACTTTTTCTCAGGTCCAGGATACGACTCTGAAAATATTCCAGGAAGTCCAATACGTCTTTTGGATAAGATTAATGAACATTTGGGAATCATAATGTCAAAAAAGACAAAGATTGTTTTACACTTGAATGAATTTGAACCCACAAAAAAGAAACAAGAAAAGTTTGAACTCTTAAGAGAGAATTGTAATGAATATATAAGCCGAAATCCAAAGTTCAAATACTTTCTTACTTTAAATTATTATAATGAAAACGCAGAAGAGTTGTTTTTCAAACTAACCCCTTTTATCAGCAAATATCCTTCTCTTGTTTATTTAGACCAAAACGGGGTAAAGTTTATTTCACAAGAGTACATTAACCAACTCGAAAAACTTAAAACAACAGACTTTCTTTATTTTGTTTCTTCTTCATTTTTTAAGCGTTATGGGAAAACAGAAGAATTTAGGAGAGCACTTGAGATTGATTTTTCAGAGTTAGAAGCAGAAGAATATAGAAATATGCACAGGTTAGTCTTGAATAAAATGAAGTCAAGACTTCCCAAAAATACTGAATTAAAATTATTTCCATTCTCAATTAAAAAAAATGCCAACATTTATGGAATTGTATTTGGTGCAAAAAACTACGCAGCTGTCCATAAATTTTTAACAATAGCTTGGAATAGAAATGAACTAAACGGAGAAGCTGACTTTGATATTGATGATGACAATACGAAAAATCAGTTAACCTTGTTTGAAGGTAAAAGAATGACGAAAATTGAACAATTTCAATCAGACCTTGAAAACAAGTTATTGGAGAAAAATTCTGTTACCAACAAAGCTGTTTTGATTTATACTTACCTATGTGGACATATTCCAAAACACGCAGAAATAGTCTTGAAAAGGCTTAAGAAAGAAGGAAAGCTAAATTATGAAGAAAAAACACCATATTTGACTTATGAAAACGTCTTCCGTAAAAAGAACATAATTACTTACCAAATAAAAAAATAGAAATGGCACAATCGAGCATAGAATGGACTGAAATGACTTGGAACCCAACAACAGGTTGCGACAAGATTTCAACAGGATGTAAATTCTGTTATGCAGAAGTTATGTCGAAGCGTTTACAAGCAATGGGTGTTGAAAAATACAAAAACAATTTTGAGATAACTATTCACGAAGATGAACTACAAACGCCATATACTTGGAAAAAACCAAAGGTTGTTTTTGTAAACTCAATGAGCGACTTATTTCACAAAGACGTTCCAATTGAGTTTATTAGAAAAGTATTTAAAGTAATGAAGGACAATCCACAACACGTCTTTCAGGTATTGACTAAAAGAGCTGACATTTTAAGATATTACGACAGTGAAGGTTGGTTGGATTGGACACATAACATTTGGATGGGAGTTTCAGTAGAAAATAATAAAGTAACGAAAAGAATTGATTTGCTTAGAGAGACAGGAGCAAGAGTTAAATTCCTTTCTTGTGAGCCTTTAATTGGAGCAATTCCCAATATGAATTTATCAGGTATAGATTGGGTAATTGTTGGTGGAGAAAGTGGACGAAAACCAAGACCTATGAAAGAAGAATGGGTATCGGACATAAAAAATCAATGCATAGAAGCAGACGTTGCTTTTTTCTTTAAGCAATGGGGCGGGACAAACAAGAAGAAAACAGGACGACTTTTGGAAGGCAAGACTTGGGACGAAATGCCAGAAATTGAACTATATTAAAATGTGTGAATAAGAAAGCCGAACGCACAACAGCCGTTCCTATGTAAAGCAACAAAAGTTATCAACAACTTTTAAAATTGAGC
>DAINSR010000311.1:0-2151 GCA_036741255.1 Flavobacterium sp. | reverse complement strand
TCTCTGAAATTCTCTTTTATTCTCCATGCTTTAGCGACTTCATAATTCACTTTGTTGATAGATTCAAATATTAAGGTTCTATATTGTTTTTATATCGTATTCCATTTTGTAAATTTACAACTTTCACAAAATATCCAGAGAACAACTTTTTTTTAAATCTCATGGTGCCAAAAAAATATTTTTTACCCTTGTTCTTACTTGTACAAATTGTTGCAGTTAAAATTCTTGCACTTTTCCCAGAAATTATTGAACGCTATTACAGCAATGGGATGTACACCATTATCTCTAAGTTTTTTAGAAACTTACTCGGCGGACTTTCCTTTTCATTTGGCGATGTATTGTATGGATTTTTATTTTTTTTATTACTAAAATGGTTCTTAAAAAATAGAGTTGGTTTTGTGAAAGAATGGAAATCAAACGCATTGCGTTTTTTGAGTGTTTTGTCTGTAATGTATTTTTTATTTCACGTTCTCTGGGGATTAAACTACTATAGAACTCCATTCCAAGAAAAATTTAAAATTAGCAATTCATATTCACATAGTGAGTTAGATCGATTTACAAAAAAAATGATAGCAAAATCAAATCAGTTGCAACTCAAAATTACGTTTAACGATACCGTTGCTGTCAAAATTCCATATACTGATAAAGAATTATTTTATATGGCAGAAAATGGTTTTCATAAGCTACCAAAAAAGTTAAAAGAAGTAGATTATCAGTCAGTTAGCATAAAAAAATCTTTGTTTAGTGTGCCATTAAGTTATATGGGTTTTGGTGGATATCTAAACCCATTTACAAATGAAACACAAATTAATTATTTAAAGCCAAAATACGTCTGCCCATTTACAATCTGTCATGAAATGGCTCATCAAGTGGGTATTGCCTCTGAAAGTGAGTGCAATTTTATAGGTTTTTTAGCCGCCACTCATCATACAGACGATTATTTTAAATATGCTGCATATACTACTGCCGTTCGTTATTGTCTTAGAAATTTAGAAGACATGAAAAAAGGTTTGAGTAAACCTTATTTAAAATTATTACATGCTGGAGTTTTAAAAAATTTTGAAGAAGACAAAAAATTTTGGGCTACCTATCAAACACCATTGCAATCATGTTTTGAATACATTTATGATAATTTTTTAAAGGCAAATCAACAAAATGACGGACTAGAGGGATACAATAAATTTATAGGGTTATTAATTAATTATGAGAAAAAATAAGATTTTTATTGGTCGTGTTGAGTTTTTAAATATTGAAAATTAAATTAATTATTTCATTAAAGTAGTTTCAATATCTCCACATTCTTTCTTGGTTTAATTTTTTTTCTTGTTCCAGTACTTCTGTGGGTATAACTTTTAAAAATGACTCGTGTTGTTCAATAGCAAATTCCATTTTTTCTACAACTTGCTCCACCGTATCATTGTCATAGTCAATTTCTAGGGGTTGTTTTATAATCATTGATTGTAAAATTCCTTTTTTTTTAATAAGTAAACCCTTTCTGTCAAAAGAGCGTCTAAATCCATCTATTACCACCGGAACAACAATAGGTTTATGCTGCAGAATAATGTGAGCCGTACCTTTTCTAACGGGTTTAAATGAGCGTGTAGTCCCTTGTGGAAACGTTATTACCCAGCCGTCATTAAGTGCTGTTTTTATATTTTCGGTATCATTTGGGTTAACATTTCTTTTTACATCTTTACCTTCTGCACGCCATGTTCGTTCCACTGTTATGGCACCTACATAAGATAAAATTTTTGGTAAAATTCCAGATTCCATAGTTTCCTTTGCGGCAACGTAATAGATGTTTAACTTGGGATTCCACAAATAGCCAATATTTTTAATGGAATCAACACGTCCTTTTAAACTAGCATTAAAAACATGAAACATAGCTACTACATCAGCAAAATATGTTTGATGATTAGATATAAAAAGCACATTGGTATCGGGTAAATTTTTTATAATTTCAGATCCTTCAATACGCATTTCGTTAAAACCTCTATACCTTCTGTGCGTAAGTGAACCAAAAATTCTGATAAGCCATTTTTTTAAAAACAAGATATGTCCAAAAGGATTTCTTTTAAATAATACCATCTGCCTTTTTTTTGTGATTGCAAATGTAATAAATCATTTTAAAAAACAATTTTTTTAAATTTT
>DAINSR010000310.1:0-2159 GCA_036741255.1 Flavobacterium sp. | reverse complement strand
ATCGATATTTATTAGCAGGATAGTCAACTCCTGATATACAAGTAAGAATTTTAAACTGATATTTAAAATGATTTTTTAAAAACGTTAATACTGGAATTAAGTGATTTCTTTTAACGATTAAACTTATTTCTTTTTGATGGATTTGAATTTTTAAAATAGGTAAAACTTTTGTGACAACTTTAAGGTTTTCAGCAATAAATAGATTATTCATATTAAATTATTAAAAACGTTTGTTTTTCTTAGCAGATTTCGCATTAGTATGTGTTCTTTGTCCCCGAACAGGTAACCCTCTTACTCGTCTTAATCCTCTATATGATTTTATACTAACTAGCTTCTTCAGAGTGATCGACTTTAGTTTTTTGAGTTCATTATTTAATGAAAGATTTAAAGACTCAACAAGTTGCAACATTTCTGTTATTTGTTCTTGATTCAGATTTTTTACTTTTAAATTAATAGAAAATCCTAGTTTTTTACAGAGAGAAAAAGCCATCTCTCTACCAATACCATGCACTTTTAATAATGCAAAAAATATGGATTTTTGATCAGGTAGATTTGTTTCTAATAGATAAAGCATGTATTTTAGAAGTACATATTTTCAACTAAATTATTTACACTCATATGGATTGAGCTTAAACATACATCTGGAGTTAAACCTAAAACTAAAGTATACCAAATCAATGGTACAAAAACAAAAAATTCACGTTTATTTAAATCTAATGTTTGTTTGATATATTGGCTTTTTAAGTTACCGTAAGCAATTCTATTAAATAACCATAAAGCATAACAACCGCCTAGAATCATTCCAGTAGCACCAAAAAAAGTTATACTAGAATTAACTTTAAATGATCCCGCAAAAATTAAAAATTCTCCAATAAATCCACTAGTTCCAGGAAAACCAATATTTGCCATAGTAAAAAATAAAAAAACAGATATATATAAAGGCATTGTATAAACAAGCCCTCCATAGTATTTAACAAGTCGAGTTCGATAACGCTCATAAACCACTCCAATTATAACGAATAGTGCGCTAGCAACAAAGCCGTGACTTAAACTTTGTAAGATGGCACCTTCAATACCAACATTAGTAAAACTAAAAATACCTAACATAACTACATTCATATGTGCAACTGAAGTATACGCAATTATTCGTTTAAAATCTGTTTGTCTTATCGCCGTTAACGAAGCATAAACAATACCTAAAAGAGATATTGTGTAAACAAACAGGGTGAAATAAAATGATGCTTGAGGGAATAAAGGTAATGAAAATCTAATAAATCCGTATGTTCCAAGTTTTAATAATACACCCGCTAAAATAACCGATCCAGCGGTAGGAGCTTCAACGTGAGCTTCTGGCAACCATAAGTGTACAGGCATCATAGGCACCTTGGCTGCGAATGCTAAAAAAAAGGTGAACCACAAAATTTTCTGTTCTAAGTCAGAAAAAACAAAAGTTAATAAAATCTCATAATCTGTGGTCCCTACCTGATTGTAAATATATAAAATAGACAATAGCATCACTACAGAACCTAAAAGAGTATATAGAAAGAAATAATATGACGCCAACATTTTTCGTTCTCGTGATCCCCAAATTCCCACAATTAAAAACATAGGAATTAAAATACTCTCAAAAAAAATATAAAACATTAATAAATCTAACACACAAAAAACACCTATTAAAAAGAATTCAATAATTAAAAAAGCTATTAAATACTCCTTAACATTTGAATTGATGCTATTCCAGCTAACTAGTAAACAAAGCGGGATTAATAACGTCGTTAACAATAGAAAGAATAATGAAATTCCATCAACTCCTAAGTTAATATTTAAATTGATCACAGGAATCCAGAAAAGTGTGGTTACAAATTGAAACGTTCCTATTGATTTTTTAAATGCAGCCCAAATAAATAAAAACACCAAAAACGGTAAAATGGAAAAATTTAAAGCAATAATCTTCAATGTTTTTTGTTGCTCTGAACTAATTGCTAACAATAACAAAATTCCTATTAACGGAATAAGTGAGGTATAAAATAAAATATTTTGATAATAAAACAAAGGTATTGAATTCATCTTAAGTTTTATTAAGGCAGGAATTTAACTTGCTCTCAATAATTTTTAGTTATAATGGATTTGGAGTAAAAGGATTCGAACCTTTGAATGAT
>DAINSR010000309.1:901-2163 GCA_036741255.1 Flavobacterium sp. | reverse complement strand
GGATGGGTGCAAGAACAAGGTTTGTATTATCCCAGTGAATTTTCATCAGAATTTACACCTATTTTACAATCAAACGATGAGGGAGAATCTCCCATAGATGGGGCATTACTAATAGCAAAATATGGAAGTGGAAATTATATTTACACAGGATTAAGTTTTTTTAGAGAACTTCCTGAAGGCGTTTCTGGTGCTTATAGATTGTTAGCCAATATCATTGCATTAGAATAGTTGAGAAACTATAAAAAAACTACTATTACAGTTGGAAAATAAAAACAGACAGATGAAATCAATTCAAGAAAAAAACAAATGGAAAATGAGTTATAGTATCGTTCTAATACTTAACTTATTATATATAATACTATTTTATTTATTAACACAAATGTTTACGTAAATGACTCATATAGACTGGATTGTTTTATCTTTTACGTTGCTCTTTATTGTAATTTATGGTACTTTAAAAACAAAAGGAAGTGCTGATGTT
This sequence comes from Flavobacterium sp., assembly GCA_036741255.1. Lineage (GTDB taxonomy): Bacteria > Bacteroidota > Bacteroidia > Flavobacteriales > Flavobacteriaceae > Flavobacterium. The sequence continues at coordinate 1,682 of DAINSR010000309.1, read as the reverse complement.
AAAGACTATATTTTAGGGAACAATGAAACTCCATGGTTTACAGTGGGGGTATCTGTAATGGCAACACAAGCAAGTGCTATCACTTTTTTATCCACTCCTGGACAAGCCTATCATGATGGGATGGGGTTTGTACAATTTTATTTTGGGTTGCCTCTCGCAATGGTAGTCATTGCTTACACATTTATTCCTATTTATCACAAATTGAAAGTATTTACTGCTTATGAATATTTAGAACAACGATTTGATGTAAAAACTAGGAGTTTGGCTGCAATTTTATTTTTAATTCAACGTGGTCTTGGAACAGGAATTACAATTTATGCCCCCGCTATAATTTTATCTGCGTTATTGGGTTGGAATCTTATAATTTTAAATATAATTATTGGTGTTTTAGTTATAATTTATACAGTTACTGGCGGAACAAAAGCAGTAAACGTAACACAAAAGCAACAAATGTTTGTTATTTTTAGTGGCATGGTCATAACCTTCGTTATCATTTTAAACCAACTGCCACAGCACATGTCGTTTTACAATGTTCTAAAAATTGCAGGTGCAAATGGTAAAATGGATATACTCGATTTTTCTTATAACCCAGAAACCCGATATACATTTTGGAGTGGTATTACAGGCGGATTTTTTCTTATGCTTTCTTATTTTGGTACAGATCAATCACAAGTGGGTCGCTATCTTTCTGGAAAATCAATTAAAGAAAGCCAAATGGGACTTATTATGAATGGAATTCTTAAAGTTCCTATGCAATTTTTTATTCTTTTAACGGGGGTGC
>DAINSR010000309.1:0-891 GCA_036741255.1 Flavobacterium sp. | reverse complement strand
GTATTTGTTTTTTATCAATTTAATCCTCCTCCTTTACATTTTAATCCCACTAATGTTAAAAATATAGAAAACTCTAAATATCAATTAAAATATCAAAAACTAGAAGATAAGCTAAAAGTAATCAACGAAGAAAAAAATGTAATTAATCATATTTATAATGAACAACTCAATTATGAATATGATAATAATGCACTCAAAAAAAAGATGCAAACGCTAACTTTTCAAGAAAAAGAATTGCGTCAAGAGGCAAAAAATCTTATCACTCAGCTCGATGATAAAGCTGAAACAAATGACAAGGATTATGTTTTTTTATATTTTATTCTCAATCACCTCCCAAAAGGAATTTTGGGTCTTCTATTAGCCGTTATTTTCAGTGCGGCCATGTCGTCAAGTGCATCAGGACTCAACTCACTAGCTGCCACAACTTCAATAGATATTTATAAAAGAAATGTAGCCCACAAATCTGATAAACATTATGTTTTTGCTACCCAATATTTTACCTTGTTTTGGGGAGTTATAGCCATCGTGTTTGCTTGTATCAGTTCGCTTTTTGAAAATTTAATCCAACTTGTAAATATTTTAGGTTCTGTATTTTATGGTACGGTGTTAGGGATTTTTTTAGTCGGATTTTACATCAATTACGTTAAAGGGAAGGCTGTTTTTATTGCAGCTTGCATCAGTCAATTAACCATTTTTTATGTTTTTTATATTGACAAAGTTAGTTTTCTTTGGCTCAACTTTATTGGTGCCTTATTGACCATTTTTTTATCTTTCAGCATCCAACAACTCTTAAATATCCAACAAAAAAGCAAAACAAAACAATCAATACGCAAGGATTAATTTTCAATAGAAAACGGTAATATAAGGATACTTCTAAAAACTCGTTTAGTC
>DAINSR010000308.1:0-2164 GCA_036741255.1 Flavobacterium sp. | reverse complement strand
TTTTAGCTTTCATTACGAAGTCTAATGCGGATTTTGGGTTAAACTAGCAAATACAACTTTGCTTTTAGCTAATATAGTTACTGATTTCTTTAATAAAATTACTTTTTTTAAAATCGTCTGTCTTTCCATTTATATGTTCCAAACAATGTATAAATAGCAACAGCACTGCTAAAAAAAGGATACAGCAAACTACTCCACACAACATATTTAATGTTTTGCTTGTAAAATAATGAAGTTTGCCTTATAAGTATCATATCAATCCCAAATTTTATCCCTAAAAAAGTAAATAATTGAAGCCAAGGCATGAATCCAAAAAAACCTAGTACAAAACCCACCACAAGAAGAAAATTTGTTGCAAAAATAATAATAGCCACACTTTTTGAGAACAGATCATTGTAAGCACTTGATTTACTTGCCCAACGCACACGCTGAAAAAATAGCGTTTCCCAACTGGGCTGTGCAATGGTTTTAACCACGCTTAAACTATCTTTACAAAATCCCACTGCTTTTAAATTGTGCTTAATAGCTTTTTGAAGTAGAAAAACATCATCACCACTTGCCCAGTTTAAGTTGCCATCAAACCCATTAAGTTCTATAAAAAAATCTTTTTGATATGCAAAATTTGCCCCATTACACATAAAAGGTTTATGAATACCAAAACTTCCTATAGTTGCTCCCTGTAAGCTTAAAAAATCAAGGTTTTGATACGCAAATAAAAAGCCATTTTCCGGCAGATAAGATACGCCAGCCACAACCATTCTTTTTGATTCTTTTTGAATATATGCGTCTATAGATTTTAACCAATTTAATGGCACTATACAATCTGCATCTGTAGTAATTATCCAGTCATGTTTTGAAATAGTTATAGCCGTGTTTATGGCATCTTTTTTTGGAGCAAATGAAGTTCTATTATTTTTAATAACTTTAAAATTATGCTCAGTGGTTTCTATTTTCCAATTATCACTAGAGTCGTCATCAACAAAAATAACTTCAAATAAATTACTAGGATAATCTAATAAACGCAATGACGAGAGGAGTTTTGGGAGTTGAGAGGCTTCATTTCTAAAAGGGACAACAACAGAAAAACGGGTTTTTGGCTTGTTTAAATAATGTGTTGTTTTAATTTTATGAAACCCAAAAATAAATGAACCTATATAAAGTATATAAATTAGTAAAACACAAAATAAAAGTATAGAAATCATCTTTTAAACGGATTATAGTGCCACACAAAAAAACTTCCTCCAAGCATTGGAAGAACTAAATTAAAAAACCACATTACCACAACTACCGCTGCTATTTTCCATTCTTCCGCTGCTGCCACATTAAATAAAATCAACGCTACGCTTCCTTTTACGGGGACATCTATAAATGGAATCGTTGGAATTATAGAAACCATCAAATACATAGTGGCAATGATTGCTAGAGCCACATCAAAGGAAATATTTACTTCAAAAACTAAAATTAAATATAAAAATTGAAGAAAAAACACTACATATCTGAGAGTAGAAAAGACGAGAATTTTAAAGTAAAAATCTATGGAATAACGACTAATTTTTTTGAGTATTTTAGTTATTGAAATACCAAAAAAATGGTAGTTTCTAAAACTAAAAACTAAAATTCCGAATAGAAAAACAAACAAACCAAACGATTTGAGGTTTACTACATAATAGTCAAAAAATGTAGTTTTATTTGCGTTTATAAAATAAAAATAAATCCCTAAGACCCCAAAAATTGTTGTAACCAACATTTGAAAACTATTCCCAATAAAGTTTAACAACACAACTTGCTTGGTGTTTTTTTTAGAAAAATATAAGGCTTTAGCACCATATTCGCCCACACGATTAGGTGTAAAAATAGAAGCAGTTAAAGAACCTAAACTTTGTGCTGTGGCATTAAGAAAAGATATTCTCTGAAATGTTGATACTAAATACTTCCATTTAAAAATTTCTAAAAGCCAATTTAGTCCAGAAAAAACAATTAGAACAAAAAACAGTGGAGCGCCGCATGTCAAACTTCAGCCCATGGGATGCACTCAAACCCCTTGCAGCGCGCATGCCAAAGCCCATCAGGGAATTCGAGATACTGCGCATATCTGCAGTGATTAAACCTGTCGTACAGCAAGACGCCTTCAAACACGCACAGAAAGTGATCCTCGAATGGGTTA
>DAINSR010000307.1:0-2198 GCA_036741255.1 Flavobacterium sp. | reverse complement strand
ATAATTATTAAAGTCCATGCTAGACAAATTTTAGATTCTCGTGGCAACCCAACAATTGAAGTAGATGTAATAACAGAAAACGGAATTTTAGGTCGTGCCGCAGTACCTAGTGGGGCATCAACTGGGGAGCATGAAGCTGTAGAACTTCGTGATGGTGGTAAATCTTATATGGGAAAGGGAGTTTTAAAAGCAGTTGATAATGTTAATACTACAATTGCAGAAGCGGTTGTAGGAATGTCTGTTTTTGAGCAGAACGCAATTGACAAAGCTATGATTGAACTAGATGGAACACCAAATAAATCAAACTTAGGGGCTAATGCAATATTGGGTGTTTCTTTAGCAACGGCAAAGGCCGCTGCAAATGAACTTGGACTTCCTTTATATAGATATGTGGGTGGTGTTTCTGCAAATACTTTACCAGTTCCAATGATGAACATAATTAACGGTGGTTCGCATTCAGACGCTCCTATTGCTTTTCAGGAATTTATGATTATGCCTGTTAAAGCAAAATCATTTACACATGCAATGCAAATGGGAACTGAAATTTTTCATAATCTAAAAAAAGTATTGCATAATAGAAATTTGTCAACAGCAGTGGGCGACGAAGGAGGTTTTGCTCCAAATTTAGCTGGCGGTACAGAAGATGCGTTAGATTCTATTAAAACCGCAGTTCAAAATGCTGGTTATTCTTTTGGTGATGATGTAATGATTGCCTTAGACTGTGCTTCTGCTGAGTTTTATGAAGATGGTAATTATAATTACTCAAAGTTTGAAGGACCATCAGGTAAAATTAGAACCTCACAAGAGCAAGCGGCGTATTTAGCGGAACTAGTAGAAAAATATCCAATTATTTCTATTGAAGATGGTATGGATGAAAATGACTGGGCTGGCTGGAAAACATTAACAGAATTGATAGGTAATAAAGTACAACTTGTTGGTGATGATTTATTTGTAACCAATGTAGAACGACTTGCAAAAGGAATTGCTCACAATACAGCAAACTCTATATTAATAAAAGTAAATCAAATAGGGACTCTATCAGAAACAATTGCGGCCGTAAATATGGCACACAATGCTGGATATACATCTGTTATGAGTCATCGTTCTGGGGAAACTGAAGACAATACTATTGCAGATTTAGCAGTTGCTTTAAACTGTGGGCAAATAAAAACAGGTTCGGCTTCTCGATCTGATAGAATGGCAAAGTACAATCAATTATTAAGAATAGAAGAAGAACTTGGAGAAGTTGCTTATTTTCCTGGAGTAAAGGCTTTTAAACAAAAATAGAAACTCTCTTATTACTTATTGATAATAGTCAGTTTAAATTTAAAACCCCTTTTGAGATTTATTTCTCAAACTGGGGTTTAATTTTTTAAGGCAAATTTCTATTATTCAAATTTTGTAATTTATCATTTGAGGTATTACAAAATTTGATCAAGTAATTTTTAAGCAAAGTAAAAGATTCTAGTACTTTGGATAGCAACAAAGTTTGCAAAGCAGATTTTATTAAATGTAATTTATAATAAGTTAGGTATTTTTTAGTGATGATTTTTTTACAAAATTAAATTCAGCAAATAGCGTTAATTAAATTCCCACATAAAATTACAATTTCACAGGTTTTGACTTCAAAATAAATAAAATTACAGAATAATTAACTAAAACCTTATACTAATTACTTTTTATTTTATAACAAATTCAGTAATTTTGTAGACTAGATTTAGAAAAAGACCAAACACGATAATTATTATGTCAAAAAAAGCTACATTAGAACTAGATGGTAAAAAATATGAATTCCCAGTAATTGAAGGAACACAAGATGAAGTTGCAATAGATATAGGAACATTGCGAAGTGTTACGGGTGCAATAACCATAGATTCTGGATATAAAAATACGGGGGCTTGTAAGAGTGAAATAACTTTTTTAGATGGTGAAGAGGGAATATTACGTTATAGAGGCTACTCAATAGAAGAGTTGGCAGAAAGAGCTAGTTTTTTAGAAGTTTCATATCTGTTAGTTTTTGGTGAGCTACCTAAAAAGGAAGCCCTGCATAAATTTGAAAATGATATACGAAAATATTCTTTAGTTAATGAAGAAATGAAAAATATCATAGATGGATTTCCAAAAACCGCTCATCCTATGGGGGTTTTAGCAGCATTAACTTCTGCTTTAACTGCTTTTAATCCTGTTGCTGTAAACCC
>DAINSR010000306.1:0-2199 GCA_036741255.1 Flavobacterium sp. | reverse complement strand
ATATTTACATTAGATTGTTTGGAAAATACAACTGACAGAGTGAATAAATTAATGGAAACGTTATCAATTAAAAACAATATTTCTCAAAATCCTGAAATAATTGATCTTTGTAAAACATATTCCGATATTTTCGCCTTAAAATCTGATACCATGACTACAAATAATTTTTATAAACAAAAACTGCGAGTAAAAGATGAAACTCCTGTTTGTGTGAAAAATTATAGGTTACCATATACTCAACGAAAAGAGATAAAAGAACAGATTGATAAATTAATTTCAAATGATATGATAGAAAAGTCACAATCAAATTATAACAGTCCCATAATCTTAGTTCCAAAAAAGGGAAACTCAAAATGGAGATTATGCATAGATTATCGTTTAGTGAATAAAAAACTAATTGCAGATAATTATCCATTGCCAAGAATAGAAGATATTTTGGATAATTTAGGTAGAACTAAATATTTTTCCGTGTTAGACTTATTCTCTGGATTTCACCAAATTCCTTTAGAAGAAGAGTCGCGAGATATTACATCATTTAGCACACCAGAGGGATCATTCAGGTGGAAAGTTTTGCCGTTTGGGTTAAATGTATCACCTAATTCATTCTCACGTATGATGGCTTTTGCCTTTGCTGGAGCTACTCCACTCCAATGTTTCTTATATATGGACGATATTATAGTCATAGGATGTTCAGAAAAACACCATATTCATAACCTGACATCTGTTTTTGATATATGTCGCAAATATAATTTAAAATTAAACCCTGAAAAATGCGAATTTCTCAAATCTGAGGTAACATTTTTAGGACATAAATGCACAAGTCAAGGAATTCCGCCAGATGATTCAAAAATTCAAGCAATAAAGAAATATACTAGACCTTTTGATAAAGATTCGGTCAGAAGGTTTACAGCCTTCATGAATTATTATAGAAAATTCATTTCAAATTTTGCTACAATAACAAAACCTCTTAATAACTTAACGAGAAAAAAGGTTAATTTCGAATGGACTGAAGAATGCGAGTCATCTTTTCAAAAATTAAAAGAATCCTTACAAAAACCAAATATCTTGCAATACCCAGATTTTAGCAAAGAATTTACTATAAGCGTAGATGCTTCTAACATTGCAGCAGGATCTGTACTTACTCAAAATTTTAATGGTGACGATTTACCAATTGCTTTCGCTTCCAAAACCTTTACAAAAGGTGAAAGTAATAAATCAACAATCGAAAAAGAACTTACTGCAATTCACTTTGCAATAAAGCATTTTAGACCATATATTTACGGGAATCATTTTATAGTAAGAAGCGATCATAAACCACTTACATACTTGTTTAGTTTGAAGGATCCATCTTCTAAACTTACAAGAATGCGATTGGATATCGAAGAATATAACTTTACAGTTGAGTACGTAAAAGGTAAAAATAACGTTATAGCTGACGCGTTATCTCGTATCACGATAGAAGATTTAAAATTTAAAAATCAAGCTACAATATTAGCTATGACACGATCAATGACAAATAAGTTAAACCCTAAGGTTCTTACAAAAAACTCTCAAGAAGAGATTAAAGCATGCAATGAAAGACTAGAATTGAATAAAATTAAAATATATGAAGGAAAATTAAACCGCGGTATACCCAAACTTAAGATAAAAATAAATGAAAATGGCCAAATAAATTATGCAATTTATTATAAAAGAAAAAAAGTATTTAGTTTCGATGCATCAAAACAGAAATTAAATCCTGCTAATGCTAATGTTACTTTAGAGTACAGTCTAGTAAGGCTTGAAAAAGAAGCCGGCAGAAATAATTTCAAAAAGCTACAAATAGCTAATAAAGATATTACCTTCATTTCAATTAACGAATTTAAAGAGGCATGCAATAAAATGTTAAAAAAGTTAACAATTATAATGTATCAAGAACCGAGAGCAATAGAAAATGATAAAGAGAAAAGCGAACTTCTTAAGCGTTATCATTATGATCCACTATATGGGGGTCATATAGGGCAAAAACGACTTTATGCTAAACTAAGGGAAAACTATTATTGGAAAAATATGTCACGAGATATAGCTAAATATGTCAAAAATTGTAAACAATGTCTAGTTAATAAAGCAAAAGAAGAATTGTGAACCATTAGTTATAACAGAAACACCTCAAAAATCGTTCGATACTGTTGTAGTAGATACGGTAAGTCCTTTTAAAAA
>DAINSR010000305.1:1017-2200 GCA_036741255.1 Flavobacterium sp. | reverse complement strand
ATCCCACTTGAACCGTAGTACCGGCTTTAGCCGTAGTTAAAGTTGGTGTTGTAAAAGAAATTGATTGTGCTGTTATTAAATTTGACAAAAAGAGTACAAAAGCAACAGCGAGTAATTTTATTTTCATGATTGTGTGATTTTAAATCAATTTTATTTTGTAATACTAATAAATAGAATTACTAAGGGACAATATCTTTCATCCAGTTAATACCATCGTGCAGGTTGTAGTTAAAATCCCAAAAAGCTGCATTTTCCCACGTGGAACCTGGATTACCATTTACATTCAAGGGATATACTAATGTGTTGTTAGAACCAACCCATTCTCCACCCCAATATATTACTCCTAACCCCCCTGAAATATATAAATCTTTACCCATATCACTTAAATATTTTCTTTGAGTATTTGTAGTGGGAGGATTCATGTCGTAGGTTACATCTTTTTTGTTATAAGTCGTTGGAATATTGTTTTTCCCTAAAATATTACGTGCATTATCTTTAAAACCATCTGTAAAAATCTGAGCGGTTTCAAGAATTATAAAATCTTTCTTATAAGTATTTCTTACAAAGGCAACTACCTGTTTCCAATTATCAAAGTCGCCTAATGAGTGCAACTGATGATAATGAGAAAGAGCCATGACATCAAAATCTAAACCATTTCTAATGTGTATTTTCATCCAAGTCTTTAAAAAACCTACACTAAAAATGTGACAAGCAATTTTAATATTCAAATTATACTTTTTGTTTAAATCTCTAACCGCTTTAGTACCAGCATTTAATAACTTTACTGTTCTTACAACTTCATAAGGTGGTAAGTTTTCTGGCGATACATTAGGTTCACAAAAACGAATGTTCGTTTCATTACCAATAGAAACAATCTCAGGAGTTAAACCAGAGTTAATATAATCTTCTAAATCAGTAGTAGTGTGTTTGTATATTGAGTCTCTTAATTTATCAATATCATTTGCAACAGGCTGCCATGCTAATGGTGCCACAGCACCATTTAATTTTTTATCGTTTTCTAATGCTTTAGATTGATAAGAAAAAGTTAAAAAGGTTTTTAAACCAAAGTTTTTAGCTCTTTGAGATTCAATTTTAACTTTTTCAGGCGAACAAAAATCTAAATCAGGATAGCCAGCCGTGAAAGAACTGCTGTAAGGAGGTAAATCAACCCGTAAACGCACAA
>DAINSR010000305.1:0-1007 GCA_036741255.1 Flavobacterium sp. | reverse complement strand
TTGCTCCGTGGTCTGCAATACTTTTAAAAGGATCTGTAGGAACACCACCTTCCTTAAAAACTATACCACCATACTGCTCTTGGTGTGCCACAAAATCCATTGTAGTGCCCATATAGAAAACATCGTTAGGTTTTTCTGGAAGCAATGCCTCTTGAACAGGGATGTCTGCATCAACAGTACAACCAATGACCGCAAATGCTAGAAATACGATAGCAATTCTTGTTATTTTAAAATTTTTAATTTGCATAATCTATTTTATTTTATTTTTGTTTTGTTTTGAAATCTAGTTGAAACATATTCTTTGAAAATCACCTTTCATTATTCAATGAAAATTTAAAAAATATGTTACAAATTGTGATTAATTGTTTTTGTTATCGGCTAATAAAAATGTACAAGCCGTCAAATATAAACTTTCACAAAATACTATTGAAGTAATCTAAAAAGTCTTTATCTCATCATTCAGGACTTATTTTAGAATGACAAAAAACATACCATAACAACCCTCTCTTTTTAAATTATATTTTCTGTTTTTATTGTTTCACAATTGAAAAAGTACCGCTTACAAAATTAACAGTTACTTTATAAACCCCTGTTGCTGGGGGAATAATTATATTAGAACCAAGCCAATTTGGTGCTTTATTTTCTGTAAATAATCCCCCTACAAGTGGTTGACTACTAGTAAGTGCCTTATAAGCAGGATTACCATAGAAACCATTAACACTAAGAAATACTAATTCTTTACCACCAGTTAGAGTGGTTGTGATAGTAAACACAGCTTTGTTTGGGTCTTTAGTTAATTTTTGAGAAACTGGAAGTGGATATCCCCAGTTAGTAGGAACAGCACTACCTTGTAGATACAATTCATTTGAAGGTGGTAAAGGTATCACCAAGTCTTCAAACGGAGTAATGGTAAGAATTTCTTCTTTAGAATATGTAGGAAGTGCATTATACTTTAAAGATGTTTTTACCCTTACTTTTACTTGATTAGGCACCCCCACTAATAAATC
>DAINSR010000304.1:0-2208 GCA_036741255.1 Flavobacterium sp. | reverse complement strand
TGCTGTCTGCCGCAGGCGCAACACAGACAGCACTTCGCCAATCCAACGGGCGTTGGCGGTAATACTGCAAAACCGAGCATATGGAAAATAATCTAATCAAATTGACAAACTTTAGATTTTTATTCGTATATTTGCGAAATACTCACAAATCTTAGATTAAGAAATGATAGAAGAATTTAGTTTCGGGAATTTTTGGTCTTTCAAAGACATTCAGACTTTGAATATGACAGCCGCAAAAATTAAATCTAAAAATTCGCAGCTTGACAACATAAATATTTTTCCAGTAAACAAAGACATTAGCCTGTTAAAAGCCAAAGCAATTTACGGGGCGAATGCCAGTGGGAAAAGCAATGTTATTAAAGCTTTGGTTTCATTCATTAGAATCATCAAAGATTCAGTTAAAGAGGAAAAGGCGTTAAGTTTAATAGATTCTTTTCAGCTATCTACTGAAACTGAAAATATGCCTACGTTTTTTCAACTAATATTCAGAATAGGAAAAACAAGATATCGATATGGATTTGAAGCAGACGATAAGTCAATAAAAAGTGAATGGTTATTTTCGACACCTAACAAAAGAGAGCAACCATTATTCATTAGAGAGGACAAATTGATTGTTGAGATTAATCAAACTCATTTTGAAGAAGGAGTAATGTATCAAAAACTATTTGAAAATTCAAAAGACCCGATATTTACTGATACATCACTTTTCCTAACACATTTATCTTCAACGGGATTTGGTAAACTTTCAAAGCAAATAGTCAAAACAATTTCTTCCATATCAATAATCAGCGGATTAGGACATAGAGGAATGTATGGAATTGCAGGTGATTCATTAAGCGATTCAGTTAAAAAGAAATTTATTTTAGATTTTCTTAAAAAAGCAGACATCGGTATTGATGATTTAGACACCGTTGAAATTACAAATGAAAACTTGCCAGACAACATAGAAGATGAAGTTAAAGAAGACTTAAAAAAAGGAAAAATCATTGTCTCAAGCCGTACAAAATATAATGCAGAATTAAAGTCTGAAGGTAAGAGTGATTTTTCATTTGGTATGCAAGAATCTGAAGGTACAAAAAAAATGTTTGAATTAAGTCCGTTTATTTACAGGTCTCTAAAAGAAGGGACGCCATTGTTTATTGATGAGTTTGATTCAAGGTTTCATCCATTATTAACAAAAAAAATAGTTGAACTTTATAACTCAATTGAAAATAAAAAAGCTCAATTAATATTCACAACTCACGATACTAATCTTTTATCATCAGATTTATTGAGACGAGACCAAATTGATTTTGTTGAAAAAGATAAATATGGTGCTAGTCACTTGTATACCTTAGTTGAAATAAAAGGAGTTAGAAATGATGCTTCATTTGAAAAAGATTATATTCAAGGGAAATACGGAGCAATACCGTTTCTCGGAGATTTTACGAACTTAATAACTTTTGAATAATGCCAAAAAGTACAAAAGCTGTTAAGATTACGGATAAAAACAAAGCTTGGAATAAAAAAACTCAACCAAGTGTCTATAAGATAGACACTATCCCAATTAACAAAACAATTCTTATTGTTTGTGAAGGACAGACAGAAAAACTATATTTTGAATCATTTCCAGTTTTGGGTGTAAAAGTCCGAGCAATTGACCTAAAAGGCCAAGCAAAGCAAAAACTAGTAGAATCGACAATAGAAATCGTAGAATCAAGCAACGATGAAGATTTAGAAGTTTGGTGTGTCTTTGATATGGATATGAAAAGAGGTGCTGATGAATTTGCAGACTTTGATAATGCAATTACAAGAGCTTTAAATCTTGGTTACAAAGTAGCCTATTCAAATGATGCGTTTGAGTTATGGTTTTATTTACATTATAACCTAAGTGAGTCACAACATTTAAGGTCTTTTTATTATGCAGAACTAGGCAAAAGGTTTGGAATAAATTATATAAAAGATGGTAAAAAGTATGCTTTTTGTTTGAAAATTTATGACATCTTAAAAAATGATAAAGATTCTTCACAAGAAAAAGCAATTGAAAGAGCAAGACAGTTATTTGAGCAACAAAAGCATCTCCCATACCATCAACAAAACCCAAACACAAAGGTATATGAACTAGTGGAAGAATTGAATAAAAATCTAAGACGATAGATAAGAAGTACTACCGCCAACACGGGTTCCTATGTAAAGCAACAAAAGTTATCAACAACTTTTAAAATTGAG
>DAINSR010000303.1:0-2210 GCA_036741255.1 Flavobacterium sp. | reverse complement strand
CCCGGCAGCAAGTTTCAAATTGAGTAAAGTGTATTTATTTACCAGCCTCTTTTTGAGCATCTTGTATCATTTTATCGTTTGCAGTAATGGCAAATTCCACACGGCGGTTTTTACTTCTTCCTTCTGCTGTTTTATTATCTGCAATTGGATCTGCAATACCTAAACCTTTAGTAGAAAAACGAGCAACACTCAATCCTTTACTAGCTAAATAAGATTTAACAGAGGCTGCACGTTGTTCAGATAATTTTTGATTACCCTCAACAGTACCCGTACTATCAGTATAGCCAAAAATGGTAATATCAGTATCTGCATAACTATTAAAAACAGGAATTAACTTGTCTAAATTAGCTTTTGCCTGTGTTGTTAAAGTAGATTTACCCGTTTCAAAACGAACAGCATTTTCGCCTAAAACTAATTTTATACCTTCACCCACACGCTCTACCTCTGCACCTGGCAATGCCTCTTTAATTTCTCTAGCTTGCTTGTCCATTTTATTACCAATAACGCCACCAGCAACTCCGCCCACAACTCCTCCAAGTATAGCACCCATTTCTGAGCTACCACCTTTTACATTATTACCAATAACTGCTCCTAAAACAGCACCCGCCACAGCACCAATTGCCGCACCACGTTGTGTTTTGTTTGTGTTTTTTACTGACTGACAACCTGTTAAAATTGTAGTCAAAGTAAATACTACTGCTAAACTATATACTATAACTCTTTTCATCTGTTTATATTTATTTTTTTAATTAAAATTTAAAAATGCTAATTATTGCTTTTGAAACTGATAAACAATTTCTCGTGCAGAACCTCCGATAGTTACTTTATCAACCAATTGAAAGCTTGTTTCTGTTACATTTGCAACACGCAATACATAGCCTTGCTGTACTTTTTTTGCCTTATAATCATTTAAAATTTTTAGCACAAAATTCCCCTCTTTATTAATAAACCAAGTAATTGGCGAATTAAAAGAAATGCAACTAGCATCTTTTAATGTCATTGTGCCTGTGTTGTTGTTTGAAACAAAGTTCCATGAACTGTTTACAAAACATTTTGAATCAGCTAAATCAAAAGAGGTTACTTTAATTACCTCTGAACCTGGAAAACTAACATTTGATACAACCCAGTTTCCTTTGATAACTCGCTCAGTTTTGTTATCAACTTTAGTATTGGTTACTGATTGTGATTTACATGCAAACAATACCACTGATAAAACAACTAATAAAATAGATTTTTTCATTTTTAAAATTATTTAATTAAGAGTTGCAAAATTAGTCTATTAAACACAAAATTCCGTTTAAATAATTGATTATTTTTACAAAATAATTAATCGGTCATTTTGTCAGTTTACTAGTAACTGGTATTTAATTTGAAAAGAAAAGATAAGTTTAACACATTAAAAACACATAAATTATGACAACAGGAAAAATTAATGTATCTGTAGAGAACATCTTTCCCTTAATCAAAAAATTTTTATATAGCGATCACGAAATATTTTTACGTGAATTAGTGTCAAATGCAACCGATGCCACTTTAAAACTGAAACATCTGGCTAGCATTGGCGAATCAAAATCTGAATATGGAAATCCTATTATCGAAGTCAAAATTGATAAAGAGGGTAAAAAACTCCATATCATTGACCAAGGAATAGGGATGTCGGCAGAGGAAGTTGAAAAATACATCAATCAAATTGCTTTTTCAGGTGCCGAAGAATTTTTAGAAAAATACAAAGATTCTGCTAAAGATTCGGGAGTTATTGGCCATTTTGGTCTAGGGTTTTATTCTGCCTTTATGGTAGCTTCAAAAGTTGAATTAATTACAAAATCGCATACAGATGCTCCTGCGGCTCACTGGACCTGTGATGGAAGTCCAAATTTTACTCTTGTTGCAAGTGAAAAAACAGAGAGAGGAACCGAAATAATTTTACATATTGCAGACGACTCTTTAGAATTTTTAGAAGAGTCAAAAATCAAAAACTTGCTTTCTAAATACAATAAGTTTATGCCCATTCCAATTAAATTTGGAACAAAAAAAGAGGCATTACCAAAACCAGAGGATGCTCCTGAAGATTATAAGACAGAATTTATTGAGGTTGACAACATAATAAACAACCCAAATCCGGCATGGACAAAAGCTCCAACAGAATTAACAGATGCTGATTATAAAGCTTTTTATAACGAATTGTATCCCATGCAATTTGAAGAACCTTT
>DAINSR010000302.1:0-2211 GCA_036741255.1 Flavobacterium sp. | reverse complement strand
AAAAAAAATCTATAATTTAGAAGAAGGTTATCAGCATATTCCTCTAAAAGACATTACAATTGCATCAGGAGTTTATATCCTTAAAATTATAAATAACAAACAAATACAAAATGCTAGATTAATAATAAAAAATTGATTAAATTTGAAGCATAATATTCACAATATAAATTACTTAACAAAAAATAAACCATTAAAACACTATAAATATGAAATCAATTATTTTTAAAAGCACTACTATAGTATTTTCAATATTAACTTATGCAAATACAAAACTTTATGCACAAACTGTAATTTCAGATCCTACTGAAATTGTATATAAACGGAATGACACATCTCCAGACATTTTAACCATTAATACCGAATTAGGGAGAGTAGGAATTAACACTGACAATCCTACGCAAGCATTAGAAGTAGTAGGAAAGGTTTTAATTAGAGATACTAACGAAACCGTAACGATAAACCCAACCAGACCCTATAACTTATGGGTTACTGATGGTGTAGTTGCAGAAGATTTATTTATTGTAAACAGAAATAACTGGGCTGATTATGTTTTTGAAAAAGATTATGATTTATGGAGGCTTGAGGATTTACAAAAATATATAGAAGCTAACAAACACCTTCCAAACATCCCAACGGCAAAAGAAGTTCAAGAAGACGGGTATAGTCAACATGATATCAATGCAAAATTATTGAGTAAAATTGAAGAATTAACACTATATACCATTCAACAAGAAAAGGAAATGCAAAGTCAATTGAAAACTATAAAAGCACAAAACGAACAAATAAATTATTTGAGTAAATTAATAGAAACAATAAGTCTTAAAAAATAAATACAATGTTGATAAAAAATTTAATTCAAAATTTTACATGGTTGGTTTCCATCATGTATTTTACTAATATTTACAGTCAAACAATAGCTTGGAATAGCAATGGATCAGTTACGGTAACAGGTGGAAGTTTTACCTTTACCTCTTATGTAACAGACAATGTTAATGATCCTAGTAATATGAAATATTTTGATTTTTCATCGCTCTATAAAGGCTTTTACAACGAGGGAGGAATATTCATAGACAATTTACAAAGTAATGGTTCTGCTGAGTATAGAATGTTTTTATTTGATAAAAATAATCCTAGCGGAAACTACAAAGGGGTGCAGGTTTTTGGAGTTAAAGGCAATATGGTAGGTTATAACAGTACGCCTTTAGAAAATGTTTCATGGAGTCATAATAAATGGAGTAAAAAAAATCCCACAAATAGTAAGAATATAAAAAAAATATCTCAAAACTTAGATGTTTTTTTTCCAAACAATACTGCTTTACCATGTGATTTTTCTAATGTTTATCAGGGTAGAAAAAAGAAGTTAGTGAGTATTGGAACTATGTTTGCGGGCTTAGGGATAGAGGTAATTGGTGGAGCAATATCCGTTGCAGGAGTTGCAGGTTCAGCTTTTACAGGAGGAGCAAGTTTAGGTATTACTGCTGAGGGTTTGGCAACAATTGCAGCAGGTGAAGTTCTTTATAATACTGGGTATAACGGTATATTTAATCAAGAAGAAATTAATAACAAGTGTATGAATTTCTTTATGCCAAATCAACCTGTAATCATAGAACTAAAAGTTCAAAACGCAACAGTAGGTAGCTTAGAATTACCAGGGGGTAATTCTAAACGATCTTTTCCAACTCCAAGAGAAGTATTTTCAAGTAATGATTTGTTAAGTGTTAGATGGAAAAATAGTAATGATGAAACAGCAGTTTTTTTAGATGGAAAAAGTGGGACGGAACAAATATTAATTCAGTCTAATCAGACTACACCAACAACATGGGTTGACAATCACAATATTCGGTTAGAAGTTTGGGGTAAAATGCTTTCACGTAATGAAGATTATACTGATCCAGAAACTGATATTACAGAACCATCAACCTCTCCTGAAATTAACACAAATTATGATTATGGTCTTTGGGTAGCAGGAGATTTAGTATCAGAAGATTTTATGATGTTTCCAAAGGAGAGTTGGGCAGATTATGTTTTTGATAAAAAATATAAGCTAACCGATTTAAAAGAGATAGAAAATTACATTAAAAATAATGGTCATTTACCAGGAATACCAAGTCAAAAAGAAATTGCATCTGGATATCAACAACATGAAATTAATGTTAAATTTTTAGAAAAAATTGAAGAATTAACCCTTTACAGAATTAATTTCAAAAATGA
>DAINSR010000301.1:0-2221 GCA_036741255.1 Flavobacterium sp. | reverse complement strand
TTTAATTACCTCACTGGCATTACTACCTACATTTTGTTTCAAAACAATAGATGCAGCAGGATAACCATCTAAATTAGAGTAAATATCAAAGAACTCACTTCCTAGCTCTACCTCGGCAAGATCTTTTAAGAGAAGCATTTCCCCATCTTCGTTAGCTTTAACAATAATGTTTTCATACTGTTCTGGCTTATTAAACCTATCTTGATATACTAGTACATATTCCAAAGATTGGGCAGATTTGCCTGACGCTTGACCAAGTCTTCCTGGTCGAGCCAATAGACTCTGCTCCTCAACAGCTTTCATAACTTCGGCTGCTGACACATTGTAAGCTCTCATTCGGTCTGGCTTAAGCCAAATACGCATAGCAAAGATTCGGCTACCTAATATTTGTGCTCTAGCAATTCCTTTTATACGCTGAATTTCTGGAATCATCTTGGTATAGGCGTAGTTGTACAAAAACTTTTCATCAGCATTCTTTTCTTTGCTGTATAAGTTAACATACATTAACATACTGGGTTGAATGGGGGTAATAATAACCCCTTCACGTTGAACCAAATCTGGTAATAATGGCATAACTTGATCGACTCTAGTTTTTACATTAACCACCGCCTGACTTGGATCTGTTCCTGGCTCAAAAATAATTTGAAGTGTTGCCTCTCCTGCACTAGTTGCATCAGAAACAATATAACGCATACCTTGTACCCCATTTAGGGCAGATTCTAACTGAATAAGAGTAGATTTCACTAATACATCGGCACTTGCACCAGGATATGCAATGAAAATGCTAACTTGAGTGGGTGCAATTTCTGGAAGTTGTGATACCGGTAGTTGTTTGATGGATAACAATCCAATAAACAATATTATCACCGACAGCACTATTGAAAGTACTGGTCTTTTGATGAATTTGTTAAACATATTTGATTTTTTTTGGATTAATTATTCGGCATCAATTGCATTCAAATCATCAATTACTCTCTTGAAGGAATGAAAATCATATTTTACTTTTTGCTTGTTTTTTACCTTTCTAAGTCCTTCAACCAAAATTTTATCATTCTCTTTAAGCCCTTCACTCACGGCGTATAAATGAGGCATTTCTGCACCCACTTTTATTGCTCTTGCTTGTAACACATTATTTTTATCAATTACATAAACATATATTTTGTCTAGAATTTCAAATGTTGCTTTTTGTGGTATTAGCAAAACATTATTAAGAGGTACTGGCATTAAAATATTTCCTGTTTGACCGTGTCTTAATATTCGCTTTGGGTTTTGAAACGTAGCTCTAAAAGCAATATTTCCCGTTGCGTTGTTAAAATCAGATTCTATGGTTTCTACAATACCTAATTCATCATAAAGCTGATTGTTTGCCATATTCAATTTAACTTTCATCAAATTATTTGATTTTGCACGAGTGGCATAATCAAGATATTCTGATTCAGGAACATTAAAATAAACCCACATTTTACTGTTGTCTGAAAGTGTGGTTAATAAATCTCCTTCATCCACTAAACTTCCCAAACGAACATCTTGAAATTTACCTACAAGTCCGTCAAAAGGAGCACGAATTTCTGTAAAACCAAGATGTCCTTGAGCTAGAGCTAACTCTGCCTTGGCTTTGTCAAGTCTTGCTTTTGCAAGTGCAAGTTCATTTCGAGAAACAATATTACTATCGGCAAGTGCCTTTGTATTTCTGTATTCAATCTCTACAAAATTAACTTCTGCCTGTGCTTTTTGCTTTTCGGCCTTATATATTACGGGCTTAATTTGAAAAAGGAGTTGTCCTTTTCTTACGACCTGACCCTCATCAACATACACATTTTGAAGGTAACCTTTTTCTAAGGCTCGCAATTCAATATGTTGAATAGAGTGAATTTGACAAACATAATTATGATACACAAGGGTATCTTTTTTAACAGGGCTAGTGACAAGGAATTTAGATTCCTCATGGTTGTTATGCTCATCATGTTTACAGCCCAAAAAGAATAAGGAAGTAACTGCAAAATAGACGAAAAAAACTAAATTTTTCATTGTTTTATTTTTTCTGATATTAAATGTATGATATTAAAAAAGAACGCTCAAAAACCAGTAAATGAATTGAGTGTTTAAATTTTCTAAACTGTAAAAAAGAATAATACAGCTACGGAATAAAGTTAAAAATTAAAAAAAATGTATCCAGGAATGAAACAAAATGTACAAGGGTGTCCTAGTATTATTTAATTTT
>DAINSR010000300.1:0-2242 GCA_036741255.1 Flavobacterium sp. | reverse complement strand
AAATAATTACGTAAAACGAGATTTGATTTTACATGTTTTTTATATTGATAACTTCTTGTTCTGTTAAAAAACGCCAATTCCCTCTAGGGAGATTTTTTTTAGTTAATCCTGAAAACGTAACTCTGTCTAATTTAATTACATTATAACTTAGATGTTCAAAAATTTTTCTAATGATTTTTATGTTTGAAGTTTTCATTTTGATACCAATTTCACTTTTAGGTTGGTTTTCAATATAAGTTACCTCTTCAACATAAATTTTATGAGCATCTATTATTAATCCATTGGTAATTTTTTCTAAATCCTCGTAGCGTAAATTTTTATCAAGTGTTACTTGGTAAATTTTACTTGTTTTTTGATTAGGTTCTGTAAATTTTCTAATCACATCAGTATCATTAGTAAAAAGTAACAATCCTGTGGTGGTTTTATCCATTCTACCAACGGGTTGAATTTTAGATTTAGTGGCACTTTTTACTAAATCAAGTACACTAGGCACATTAAGTTCATCTTCACCAGCGGTAGAAAATCCTTTAGGTTTGTTGAGGAGTATGTATTCTTTTTTTTCTGGATTTAGTTTTACACCATCAAACACAACATCATCAGTAAGCTTTACTTTATGCCCCATTTCTGTAACAACTACTCCGTTTACTTTTACATTGCCACTTTGAATATAAATATCTGCATCTCTTCTACTGCAAACACCAGAATTTGATATATATTTATTTAATCGGAGTTCGCTTGTTAATTTTGAAGTTTTAGCTGTTTTATTTGTTCCTTTTACTGATGGTTTTAAAGATTTTGAATCTAAATCTTGTGTTGTTTTAGATTTATTCTTAGTAAAACTTGAATCTTTTGAATTAGTGCTTTTTTTAGAATTAGTTTGTTTAATAGTAGAAGTTTTATTTTTACTTTTATTTGATGCTTGGAAACGTGTCATTTTAATTTTAATTTTTGCAAATATATAACTAATAAGCTGAAATTAGTGTTTTTATGTCTAACAAAACATCTTAAACGCTTTAACCCAATAACTTCAATGGGTAATGACTACAACATGCTTTTTTTAGTTAAATTTAAGTATTATTAAAATCTAATAATCTTTTAATGACTCTACATGAACCCACTTTCTATTACTATTTAATAAAAATGACCCAATATGTTCTTTGTTCCAACTATCTGGAGGAATTAAAGATAAAAAATTTGTTCCGTCCTTGCCTAAATATAAATGGTAGGTTTCTCCTATGACAGGTTCAAATGAAAATTTAGCATTATAGACAATCTCGTTCCATTCATATTCTTTCATGAGTGTATCAAATTGAATTTTAAGCTCGTTAAATTTGGTTTCAAATTCTTTATTAACACTTCTAACCCCCTTATTTTTCCAATCTACTATATCGTCAATTTTTATTGCAGGTGCACCAACACTCGTGGGATATCCTAATCTATTTGCATTGTATCCGAGTTCATTTGAGAAAACAACGTTATCTGGAATTTTTTTTTTCATTTATCTTTTTGATATTTTATTATTACTAATGGCTCGTTGCTGTTTACATTTAAAACGGTTTATTTCTGAAACTCGTTTAGATTTATGTTTTGTTTTACAATTTTCAACTCTTTCACGCCATAATTTATAACTGCTAAATTTAAGTTCCCTTTTCATGAGTGCTTTTACATCTGACTCTTTTAATCCAAATTGAAATTCTATAGCATCAAAGGGAGTTCTATCTTCCCAAGCCATTTCTATAATTCGATCTATTTCAATATCGGTAAAATTTTGAGTGATAAAAATATTCATTTGTTTATTTTTTAAACGAAATAATTAAACAAAATTACGATTATTTTTTTGATAACAAAATTTGAAATTATGTATTAATTTTAGGAATGTGGTTATAAAGTGAAATTTGAAAATCTTTCAACTATGTAAATAAATTGTATCATCTCTTTTTTGGGCATTATTTTTTATCTTTGCGAAACTACTTTGAGTATTCTGTCACTTAAAAAAAGCTATTTCACAAAAAACACAGAGAATACAATAAAGCACCAGTTACAAAGCACACCATCGAACGCTTATAAAAAATACGATTAGTGAAATAAATTTATTTTGACTTTTACAATAGAAGTAATTTATTAATAGAATACTATTAAAGCCTAAAAGTTAAATTAAAAAAAGTTTTACTACACGACAATAAAATTATAAATATTGATATTGAATACATTAACATTTGATATAACTACCCTAGATAGATAT
>DAINSR010000299.1:0-2288 GCA_036741255.1 Flavobacterium sp. | reverse complement strand
TTTATTGCTTAATGTGGTAATAGGAGTTGGGATGGCTGGAGTAGGGATGAACGTAATGCACGACGGAAACCATGGTTCTTATTCTTCAAAAACTTGGCTTAATAAAATTATGGGAGGCAGCATTTATATTTTAGCGGGTAATGTGTATAACTGGCAAGTGCAGCACAATGTATTACACCACACATATACAAATATTCACGGGCATGACGAAGATTTAGATGCGGGCAGAATTATGCGATTTACAAAACAAGCCGACTGGAAATATTTTCATAAATATCAGCATATATATTCTGTGTTATTATATGGTTTATTAACTTTTAACTGGGCAATTACAACTGATTTTCTTCAAATGAAACGCTATTTAAAAAGAAAATTATCTTATGGCGAATTTAAAAAGCCATCAATTAGATGGACTACACTTGTAATTACTAAGATTATTTATTTTTCTATATGGCTTGTAACTCCTATGATTCTTGGAATAGTATGGTGGAAAGTGCTTATAGGTTTTGTAATCATGCATTATACTGCTGGTGTAATATTAAGTGTTGTTTTTCAATTAGCACATGTTGTTGGAAGCACTATCACGCCATCACCTGATAAAGAGGGCAACATGGAAAACACTTGGGCCATTCATCAATTATTTACAACAGCTAATTTTGCCCCTAAAAATTGGTTGATTAATTTTTATACAGGTGGATTAAATCACCAAATAGAACATCATATTTTCCCTCATATTAGCCATATTCATTATGATAAAATTGCAAAAATTGTAAAAGAAACGGCACAAGAATATAAGTTGCCTTATCATGAGTTCAAATCGTTTAGAAGTGCCATTTATTCGCATTTTAAACATCTAAAAGAATTGGGACAAAATCCGCAAGTTGCATAATAAATCAGTAGATTGAAGATTTATCCATTTGATTCTCCCACACACTTTCATAAATATAAATTTAAAATAAACTAAACTTTTATAACAATAACTAATGAACAACCCACTATCAGACCGCATTAATAATTTATCTACCTCGCAAACTTTAGCTATGGCAGCACTTGCGAGAGAACTAAAAGCTCAAGGAAAAGACATCATCAGTTTGAGTTTAGGCGAACCCGATTTTAATACGCCAAATTTTATTAAAGAAGCAGGAAAAAAAGCAATTGATGAAAATTATTCTACCTATTCTCCTGTTGATGGTTATCAAGATTTAAAAGAAGCCATCTGCAGAAAATTTAAAAGAGACAATAATTTAGAGTACAAACCCTCAAATATTGTGGTATCTACAGGTGCTACAGTCTTTATACAACATAGCACAAGTAATGCTTAATGATGGAGATGAGGTAATATTACCAGCACCATACTGGGTTTCTTACTCAGAAATTGTTAAATTATCAGGGGGCATTCCTGTAGAAGTTCCCACCTCAGTAGAAAGTGATTTTAAAATAACTCCAGAGCAATTAGAAAAAGCTATTTCGCCAAAAACAAAAATGATATGGTATAGCTCACCCTGTAACCCTAGTGGTTCTGTTTATAATAGAGAAGAGTTAACTGCATTAGCAAAAGTATTAGAAAAATATCCAAATATTTATGTAATTTCAGACGAAATATATGAACACATTAATTTTTCTGGAACTTTTTGTAGTATAGCTTCCATACCAGGAATGTTTGAACGAACTGTAACCGTAAATGGTGTAGCAAAAGCTTTTGCCATGACCGGCTGGAGAATTGGATATATTGGTGCACCTGAAGTGATTGCAAAAGCTTGTACAAAAATACAAGGTCAGGTAACATCGGGGGCAAATTCTATTGCACAAAGAGCTACAATTGCTGCTCTTGATGCCGATCCAAGTGTACTAAATGAAATGGTAAGTGCTTTTAAAAACAGAAGAGATTTGGTTGTTAAATTAATCAAAGAAATTCCAGGATTAAAAATCAACACCCCAGAAGGAGCCTTTTATGTATTTCCAGATGTTTCTTATTATTTTGGTAAAAATATAAAAGGGAAACAGATTCAAAATGCAGACGACTTTTCTATGTTTTTACTCTCAGAAGCTAATGTGGCAACAGTAACTGGAGATGCCTTTGGAAATCCTAACTGCATACGAATTTCTTATGCGGCTAGCGAAGCCCAACTAACAGAGGCGTTAAAAAGAATTAAAGAAGCATTGTCTTAAAGATTCAACAAGAAAAAAAATAGTTATTGAGGTCTCCATTTAATTTCATATCTTTGAATTATTGTCACAGCCGTCCGAAAGTTTTTCAAAAACGCTAAAAAAACTTTGTTAAGTCCCTG
>DAINSR010000298.1:0-2308 GCA_036741255.1 Flavobacterium sp. | reverse complement strand
GCCGATATAGTATGAAAATAGTCCATTTTTCTTGGACTATATTGAATACATAATCATATCACTTATCTTTTATTTTTTTCATGGGTGTTCAATGATATGCATTGCAATTGTATTTTTAGGTTTCACTACGAAATCTAATGTGTGTTTTGGGTTTAAAACAAGTTAAAAATTACTGAAGTTGTAGTTTTGAATAGCCTCTCTTGTATATTCTAATCCGTATTTAAATATTTAAAAATAGTCTAATTATTTGCGTTTTTATCAAGCCTAGTTTTTTATAAATCTATAAGATTTTTGCTTGTTTATTCTTAAAAAGTACATACCAGATGGAAGGTTAGAAATATTTATTGAAAATTCTTGTTTTTCAACTTTATATTGGTTCATTAATTTGCCATCTAAACTATAAACATCTATTAAATTTATATTGTCATTTAAAAAGTTGATGTTTAATACATCAGAACTTGGGTTAGGAAAGATAACAAAATTCTTATTCATTTCATAGTCAATTACACTTAAGGGAGTATTTAAAAAAGCGTCCATAGCCACAGACGGACTTCCATCATCATCCCAAGCACCTTTAGAATATGACTTCCAGTTTAAATGAGTAATTGGCTCCCAGTAAAAGACTCCTAAACCATTAGCACGTCTGGTTTTTTCTATCATATAAGTAAGAAATTGAAACGAAATATCCTGTCTATTTGAAGGAAAGCCAACCTCAACCATCATGGATTCTTTGTTGTATAAACTCTTCATGTTTTGAATATTTAAAGCCGCATCATCTACTCTTGATTTCCAGTTACTTGCATCTGGATATAAAGACATACCAATAATATCAATACGATTAAAAACTAAACCATTATTTACGAGTCCGTTTATATTCCACTGAAAATTATTTGTAAGGTGTCCGTTTGCTAAATGTAATATGGTCTTAATAGTATTATTAAATGTTTTTACAGCTGCGGATCCTGCGTTTACAAATTTGGCATAATTTGCAAATCCTCCTGTAGATGCTTTTCCAAAACTCCAAAGCATACCGTCATTAGTTTCATTACCAATTTGAACCCATTTTGGAGTAATGTCCACGGCTTTTAAAGCGTTTAAAATATCTGTTGTGTGATTAGCTATGGCAGATTCTAATTGAGATATATTCATCCCTACCCATGCAGAAGGTATATTTTGTTTTCCTGGATCTGCCCACCAATCACTGTAGTGAATACATACCATTATATCCATACCACTATTTTTGGCTAGTATTGCTTTACTAACCACGTCTTTTATATCACACCAACCGTTGGCACCAGATACACTTGGGTTTACCCATACTCTTAGCCTAACCGCATCAATATTATATTCTTTTAATAATGGTATTAGTGGCTTTGTGATGCCTTTGTTGTCTTTCCAAGTAAAACCGTTTGCTTCCATTTCTGTCATCCAACCAATATCAACACCTTTTGAAATAGGGTTATCACTAAAACTATAGCCAAAACTATTTTGCGTAATTAATTTAGGAGTATTCCAGTATCCTGCACTTGCAAGTTGTGTCCAGTTGCTGTTATTTAATCTTGCTATAACTTGATAATAGTTACCTTGAGGCAATTGACTTGATAAAGGATATATAGAACTTACTAAAAGATTTGCCGTTAGTTGCACCTCAGAACCTGCAGGTTGATTTAAAAATGATACGCCATCTATGGTTCTAACAAATTTATTATTGGAGTTTAGTTCTTCTAAACCCACATAAATATTATTACCTGTAAACTGACTGCTATAAGAAAAGGAAAGTTGTAAACTCCCTCCAGTTAATGGACTTACCTCGAGTGGATTTTGACTAAAAGAAACTACTCTAATAGATTGTGAAAATAAAATAATTGGAAATTGTAAAAGCAGAATTAAATAAATAAATCTTATATGTCTCATGGGGTAATATTTTTAATAAAAGATGATTTTTACTTTAAACATCTTTTAATGTGAAGTTAATGTGAATTTTGATATAAAAATAATTTGTAAAACTAATATGAACCATTTTATTTTAAAGCCAATACTAAATATTTAGCAAACTGAATAATACAACATTATAATTAACTTATAATGAATCAACTCTAAAATTTGTTAAATTTTTAAAAACTAACTGTGCTTTAAACAATTATTAATCAACCACTAACAAATATAATGAAATAATTTTAACATTCATTACATTTAAGCAAAATTTAAAAGTTTTGTATGCCATTTGATTCCAAAAAAAATGATACTTTTGAACACAAAAAATTACATATTTATTGGGCATTCTATACAAACTAAAATACAGCAAAAC
>DAINSR010000297.1:0-2316 GCA_036741255.1 Flavobacterium sp. | reverse complement strand
GATTGATTATAGCTTCATCCATTTTTTCATTTGCCTGATGAATCAATATTTTTTTTACTTGGCTGATGTCTATTTGAGCATCGTCAAGACAGGTTTTCATTGCTAATGGAACTTTTGAAAGTGCAAATTCATAGATTTTACGGCCATACATTTTAATATAGCGTACGTTTGGATCGTGAGTTTTATCATATGAATTTCCAAAAAACAAATAATTAGCCTCTTCCAAAGTATATGAAGCCGACTCGTGAGATAAAATTCCTCCTTCATCAGTTGTTTTTTCAATAATAGTTGCCCCAGCACCATCAGAATAAATCATGGAATCTCTATCATGAGGATCTACAACCCTTGATAAAGTCTCTGCCCCAATGATCAGACATTTTTTTGCCATGCCAGCTTTTATATAAGCCTGAGCTTGAATAACTCCTTCAACCCAGCCAGGACAACCAAAAAGCATGTCATAGGCAACACATTTAGGATTTTTTATTTTTAAATTAAATTTTACTCGAGTTGCTAAACTAGGAAGTGTGTCGCCTTGTATAGCCCCTTTTTTAACATTTCCAAAATTGTGTGCAAAGATAATGTAGTCTAATGTTTCAGGATCAGTATTTGCATCTTCAATAGCTTCTTGAGCCGCAATTGTAGCAATGTCTGAGGTAAGTTGGTCATCAGTTACATATCTTCGTTCTATAATTCCTGTAATTTCGGCAAACTTTTGAGCAATAACATCATTTGGATAATCAAACGCAGAACCATCTTCATTTAAAAAAACATGATTTGAAAAATCGCTGTTTCTTACTTTTACATTGGGAATATAGCTTCCTGAACCTGTTATTTTAATGTTCATAAGTAAATGTTATTCAAATTTAGGGTGTAAAATTAGTAATAAATTTTAACAAAATTTTAAAAATGCTAATTCAATTTTATTTGCATAATTGTTGTCATACTCAGCCCCTGAGTTTTCATTTTTTCGGCATTAATCCCAGTAAAATAACAATCAACAGTTTCGTTTAAATGATGTAACCAAATGTCATAATGTTCTTTTTTAAATGCTTGTTTATCATGAACATTTTTATGAATAGAAAACATGTTGTTATAGTATCCCCCTTTTAAAAACAAAGACTGTTCCCAAAAAGTTGCCAGTATATCAAAATGAGCTTCTAAATGCTGGCTAACATTTGTTGTTTGTGTAAAGAAAAAATTTATGGAGTCATCTGCAAGGAGTTTTTCATAAAATTTTTCCATGATAAGTAAAATATCTTCTCTTGTTTCAATGTCTTTCATGTATGTAAATTTTGATTTTCAGGGGTTTGATGAACTCCATTTTTAGTTAATAAGTGTTCCATAATCCTATATCGTTAATCAAACTGATGAAACACTTTCAAATGTATGAAACATTTCATGATATTATTGACGATTTCATATAGAAGTATGGTTTATATCAAAAAGGACTCTTTTGTATAGAGTCCTTTATTTGATGATTTTACAATAGTAACTGTGTTTTGCATAAAAAATTAGATATATGCTTCAATAGGTGCACAACTGCAAACCAAATTTCTATCGCCATAAGTTTCGTCAACTCTACGTACACTAGGCCAAAATTTGTTTTCTGCAACAAATTCTAGTGGATATGCTGCTTTTTCTCTGGTATATGGTAAAGTCCATGTGTCTGCTGTTAGCATATTTAGAGTGTGAGGAGCATTTTTTAATACATTGTTTGGATCATCAATATTTGTTGATTCAATTTCTTTTCTTATAGATATCATAGCATCACAAAAACGGTCTAATTCAGCTAAATCTTCTGACTCTGTAGGTTCAATCATAAGAGTCCCCGCTACAGGGAATGACACTGTGGGAGCATGATAGCCATAGTCCATTAAACGCTTTGCAATATCTATTACTTCTATTCCTTTTGTTTTAAAAGCTCTGCAATCTAATATCATTTCGTGTGCTGCTCTTCCTTTTTCACCCACATATAAAATAGGATAATGAGCCTCTAATCGGGCTTTAATATAATTTGCATTTAAAATGGCATATTTAGTAGCATTTGTAATTCCTTCAGAACCAAGCATACAAATATATCCATAAGAGATTAAGCACACTAACGCAGAGCCATAAGGTGCCCCTGAGATAGCTGTTATAGCCTGTTTTCCGCCAACTTGCACGTGGGGGTTACTGGGTAAAAAAGGTACTAATTTTTCATTAACACATATTGGCCCCACGCCAGGACCACCACCACCATGTGGAATAGCAAATGTTTTATGCAGGTTTAGATGGCACACATCTGCCCCAATAGTGGCGGGATTTGTTAAACCCACT
>DAINSR010000296.1:0-2319 GCA_036741255.1 Flavobacterium sp. | reverse complement strand
AAACTAGAAGATTCATTAGAAACACGTCTTATGTATTATGATTTAATTGTTCTATCTCGTGAATCAAATCAAGCCAACAACGAAACCAATAAAAGCATCTGGTCAGCCATAGTTGATTTTTTTAGAAAATTATTTTCTTAAAATTATTTCATTCAGTTACACAAAAATCCCTCCTAGTCCAAGTATTCCTAGCATCAATGCTGCCGTTTGTTTCACTTCGCTAATCATTTTATATCTATATTAAAAAAATAGGAACACTATCGCTGACCTTTTTCCACAGTATCTTGGTTTTGGATTTTCCTAACGCAATGCCAACACATTTGTTATCTTTTGAAAATTCATTTATCCTCAATTCATCGTCTTCAAATGTTTCAAAATATAAAGTCGCTATATCGTAAAACTAGAAATAAAAACCCTAACTTGATGTAAATCAATCGTTAGGGTTTTTAATTCAGCGGATAAAGAGAGGATACATCTTTTCAAACTTTCAACAATTAAGAAGTTCTATTTATACATAAAAGGTAAATAAAGCTTATATAATTTTATTGGCAAATAAGTTAGTATAGTCCTTACTTTTGGGAACAAAATTTAAATCTATAACTTTTGGCTTACCACCCTTGGAAAAGGGTAACCTGGCAACGAACAAACTAAATAACATTGGTACTGAAACTAATTCAAATGTTGCCACTCGCACTCGGATGTTTTATCATACCGTTTATAACTTTTTCTGCTTTTATAAGTAGCGTAAATGTATCTTTATACTTGTTTGATTCATCTTTCGCTATCGAAGTAATAGCAAAAACAGATTTTATGTACAACATCTCTTTTAAAAATAAGCAACATCTATTTTTAAATCTTTCTGTAAATTTACATCATAAAAAATTTAGCATGGTCGCACAAAAATTATTTAATAGTTTTTGTAGCTGCGGGTTCTTTATCTAGTAATTCAACTTCAAAAACTAAATTTGATTTTGGCGGAATTGGTCCGGCACCATTATCACCATATCCCAGTTTATATGGTATAAACATCACTATTTTATCTCCAATTTTCATTTGTTGTAATCCTTCAATAAAACCTGGAATGAGCCCATCTTTCTTTCCATATTCAAAAGGGAATGGCTTGTATCCATAAGTTTCAGCTCTGTTTTTGTCATACTTTCCGTATGCTTTTGCTATATTTTCATGACTGCTATCAAACAGTGTTCCGTCTTCTAAATAGCCCGCATAATGAATGAATACTTTTTTACTTGGCTCAGGTTTTACTCCATTACCTTTTGTAATAAAAGCATATTCTAAGCCACTACTAGTTTTGATAGCTTTTTTCTTAATTTTATCTAATTGCACTTTTTTTGATTTTGCCGCTTTGTCTGATATTACCTTTGCTGCTTTAGCCTCTTCATTTATTTTTCCATAGTAGTCTGTAAATACTTTTTTGGCATCAAATTTTTTTGCTTCTTCACCATTTTTAATAATGCTTATTTCTAGTATTTGGTCATCTTGTTTAATTGCATTTACTACTTCCATGCCGCTAACTACGTTTCCAAAAACGCTATGTTTATTATCGAGCCAAGGTGTTTCTTTGTGGGTTATAAAAAATTGTGATCCGTTTGTAGCTGGTCCAGAATTTGCCATGGATAAAATACCACCTTTTGAGTGTTTTAAGGTCGGTTCAAATTCATCTTTAAATTTATACCCTGGTCCACCAGATCCCGTGCCTAATGGGTCGCCCCCTTGTATCATAAAATCGGGTATTACTCTATGAAATTTTAATCCGTTATAATAAGGTTTTCCTTTAAATTTTTCTTCTACAAAAGGGTTTGTACCTTCTGCTAATGATACAAAGTTTGCAACCGTAATGGGAGCTTTTTGATATTCTAACTGCAACACAATTTCGCCTTTATTTGTTTTTAATTGGGCAAAAATTCCTTCGTTTGATTGACTAAAAGATGCAAACGAACATAAAATTACTAAAAGGGCTAATTTTTTTTTCATAATCAAATTGTTTTTATTGGGGTGCTTTTTCTAACATTTCTAATTCAAATACAAGATTGCTTTTTGGTGGAATAGGACCACTGCCTGAGTCTCCATAGCCTAGCTGATATGGAATAAATAATATGGCTTTGTCTCCAAATTTCATATTATCTAAACCTTCAATAAATCCGGGTATTAGACCTTGCTTTTTTCCATATTCAAACGGAAAAGGAGCATATCCATTCATTTCTTTTCTTCGTGCATCTAATGTTCCATATTGTGTTGCTATATCCTCATAACTGGTGTCAAACAAATTGCCATTTTCAAAATATCCTGCATAATGAATTA
>DAINSR010000295.1:0-2324 GCA_036741255.1 Flavobacterium sp. | reverse complement strand
ATATCCGTTATTAGATCTTCTACACTACCATAAATAAAAGGTTGCTCAAAAATATTATTATCAATAGTAATTTTAAATAAATATGTTCCCTTTTTAAGATATTTAGGCATGATATTAAGATTATTACTTATTTTGTTTTTTATTGAGAAAACCTCTTCATGATTTGAATTAAATATTTGAAAATGAGCATTTTCTTGATTTAAAAAAAATGATGCATCTAGTGATATCTTAATAGGTTCAACATCTTTAATAATTGAATTAAACAAGAATCTATGAGAAATATTTTGTAAGTAATGTTTTTTAGCGTTTGAAATTGAGGTAAGACGTAGATAGAAATGAAAATTATATTCATTTTCCATTACAGCTTTGACCATAATAAAATTATTACCTTTTTTTAATTGAACATTTACAATGTTTTGGTAATCTTTAAATTGACCAGAAACAATATTATTTAAAATTAATTTATTATTAACCCAAACTTTCATATTAAAATTACTTCCTAAAATAAAACTTACACTCTGCTCTTTTTTGCTAATTATGTTGCAAGCTGCATAATTTACTGAAGTTATATCATTATTAGAAGAACTTAGTATGGTAACTACGTCGGGTTCTACTTTTGCAATTATACCTGGTAATTCTTTCTTTATTTCACTATTTCTATTGATTATTGACTTTGAAAGTTTTTCAAACTGTTTATTGCTTAAATTAGAATCAAACAAATTCAATGTCTTTAAAAAATGATGGTCAATACTATTATGTACTGTTATGTTCTTTTTTTCAGTGGAAATATTACCTGTAGTTCTCCAATTATTGATTTTAATCTCTCGGTTTAAAAGCAAGGAGTCGTTTAAAATTATTTCTGGATCATTTCCAATATCAGAATTACAGGCACTTAATAATCCTATTAAAAGAAAAAGTGTACATATAATTTTTTGATTTTGCTTAAATGCTAATTTATAGAGAAGTATCATAGATGTGTTTAAGTGTTAATTATTAATTTTTATTGGTGTATGTCAATTATAAATTGCTTTTTCATTTTTTGTTAATGGTAGTAATACAATGTTTTCAGTATCTCTTTATTGAAAAACACCATTATGATTAGTAGTGAACTGTAGTATTTTTCATTTTTCTCTAATTAAATATTTCTATGGAGAACATCTCTTTTTTTTAGTTTTACAAAACATATCTTCCGAAAAACTGCCCTAATAAATATATTGAACCTAAAGGAATCACAACTGATCCAACTGCCTTGAGCCAATTAACTAGGTATAAATATTTGATAATGGGTATTGGAATAATAAAACAAAGCATAGAACTGATGTTGATTATCCAATTGATTAAAACCAGTGTTTTATTTGAGATAAAAAAAACTTCTAAATTTTCTTTTGGAAAACTAATGTTGTTAAATAAAACCAACACCACACAAAAACCTATGGAAGGCAGAATATAACACAGCCCTGTATATTTTTGAAAGTCTTTAAAATTAGCTTCACCTCCTAACAAAACCGCAAAAAGATGAAACAGAAAGCTGGATATAAGCCAAACCACAATCGCTATTATAAGCGTCATAATAAAACTAAAAGATTGAAAATAGGTAAAAATAGGATTAGTCATAAGAGCTACATTTTGAATTGTAATTACTTTTAAATTCAATAGATAGGAATACTCTGCGAACAGTAATCCATAAATCAGCATAATACCCATCACCCAAAAGTGAGAAATATTTTTAAGATTTGTTATTGTCATTTTAATTTGTTTTTTTTGATTGATTAATGGTCTGATAAAAAAGTTTATAATAAACATAGTAATGAGTATAACTCCAACTGCACCAATAAAGCCTCTTTCATGTGTTCTATATGGAATATAAATAATCTCTCCATCCCAAAAAAGATTGAATAATAGTAGTAACCATTGCGGTATAAATGAGTTTTTTAACTTCGGGTTCTTGTTTTATATTTAGCTGTCTTATTTGACCAATCAACAAAAAACGACAAAAATAATTATAGCTGAAATAATCATTTTTGATCCAATGTTTATTCCCACACCGATAGGTCCTTCTTTTGTGTAAAAAGGAAGCGCAAAAAATTTACCTGATAAAAAATATTGAATTGTACCCCCTATTATTGCCGCAATAATTACCATAATGAAGAATAGCTTTTCAATTTGAGGTTGTTTTTTTAAGTTTTTGATTGTTTTTTATTTTATTTGTTTATTTATTTATTTATTTATTTATTTATTTATTTATTGCCATACTGATATATGCTTCTACAAATGCTGCCAATAAAATGATTAATACGGTTATTATAGTCCACTTACCAACAAAC
>DAINSR010000294.1:0-2326 GCA_036741255.1 Flavobacterium sp. | reverse complement strand
ATATACTGGGGACTTAAAACCGAAACAGATTATAGAATTACAAAAGGAACTGGCTGGCTAGAAATAGGTGGGTGTGGCATGGTAGATCCTAATGTGTTAAAAAACTGTGGTATTAATGCAGATGAATATACGGGTTTTGCTTTTGGAATGGGCGTAGAACGCATTGCTATGTTGTTGTATCAAATAGGCGATATTAGAATGTTTTATGAAAATGATATTCGTTTTTTAGAGCAGTTTAAATCAAGTATCTAATCTTTTAAAGTTATCATTAAATTTAAAGAGTAAATCTATAAAAAGAATAAAAAATTGAGTCTTGATGGTATTAAGGCACGATGAGAAAAAAATATCAAGTCATTAGTTCTTATAAATAAGCAGAAAATTATGTGTGAATGTATATTTACATATTTACTTCGTCTGATAAATTATACCATTAAAAAACAACAAAGAAAGTAGATGCGAAAAGATATAATTATTCCAAAAGTTACTAACGTATTTATAGTGGCCATTCAAGAATGGAGTGAGGATTTTGAAGAAAACTGTTGGTATGCCTATCTTTTAAATGCAACAAGTAAACCCTTAGAAATGGTACTTATAGTTTCAAAAGCTTATGGATTAATTAACGGAGAAACAAGAAACACCATGCAACTTCGTCATGCTTTTGCAACCGTTGAACCACAAACTGCCGTAAAAATTGAATTTTTAGAAAACAATGTTTTGCAATTAAACAACGAGTTTATGCTCACTTATTTTATGGATAATAAAATGTTTGATAAAAAGTTTATCTTCAAAACAAATTCCATCAACATAAACGCTCAAACTGATTTGCCTATTATTCAAAAAAGAGGTGTAATGGCAGTGTAGAAGTATATTTTGCATATACATTAAATATAACAATTTTATTTAAAAATAATTAATTTATTGGCGGATTCAAATATGGCTACTATCGAGAAATTTTTGATGAATTTATAAACAACAAAGTTGCATTTGATGGTTGAATCTACCTCAGGCACTTTTTATTTTAGACTTTCGGTTTTATATAAAATAACATTTTGCAGTATCAAAACGACCAAAGTATGATTTTTAACTATTTTTTTAGTTTCTTTTTTTTTATTTTATTGCACAAAGGGTTTTCGCAAGAAAAAAAATTTGAATTACACACCATTGCTTTCTATAATTTAGAAAACTTTTTTGACACCATAAACGACCCTATTACTTTTGATGAAGAATACCTGCCATCAAAAGGCTGGACACATAAAAATTATAAAAAAAAGTTAGAAAACCTAGGCAAGGCTATTGCACTTATTGGCACAAATGAACAACAAAAAAATAGTCCCACAATACTAGGTGTGTGCGAAATTGAAAACAGAGGCGTTCTTGAGGATTTAGTAAAACATCCACAACTTATTGCAAAAAACTATAAGATTATTCATATAGATTCACCAGACAAAAGAGGAATTGACACAGGTTTATTATATAATCCCAAGCATTTTACCCCCACAAGCTACAAGAATATTCCTTTGTATATTTTTAGAAACGAAACCGAATCAATAAAAAATAAAGTAAAGATTCAAATAGATGATGAAGATGTAGCCTATAATCACACAAAAAGAGTTTATACAAGAGATCAACTCTTAGTAACAGGGCTTTTAGATGGTGAAGAATTAAGTTTTATTGTAAACCACTGGCCCTCGCGCTCTGGTGGAGAAAAAAAGAGCAGTCCGTTTAGAGAAGCTGCAGGTGCATTAAATAGAAAAATAATAGACTCCTTGTTTACTATAAACCCTAAAGCAAAAATAATTACTATGGGTGATTTAAATGACAGTCCGTTTGATAAAAGTATAAAAAAAGAAATTAAAACCATAGCCCGAAAAGAAGACCTTAAGCCGTTTGATGTTTTTAATCCTATGGAAGAAATGGCAAAAAAAGGCATTGGCACACTTGCACACAGAGATTCGTGGGATTTGTTTGACCAAATAATGCTTACAGAGTCCTTTATAAACAAAACATTCTCATCTTGGAGTTATTGGAAAGCTGGAGTATATAACAAAGATTTTCTTATTCAAAAAGAGGGGCAGTGGAAAGGATATCCACTCAGAAACTCAAATGATGTTCCAGGTTTTAGTGATCATTTTCCAGTTTATGTTTATTTAGTAAGGGAGCAAGAAAAAGTAAAAAAAAGTATCATTAACCAATAGTAAAAGTTCTATGCCAACTTTTGGTTTTGTTCATTTACAAAATTTAACTTTGAAACTTTTATACCCTCAATATCATTTTATTATACCAATAACATTTGTAAAATAGTCCAATAGTTTATGGTATAATGCCG
>DAINSR010000293.1:0-2328 GCA_036741255.1 Flavobacterium sp. | reverse complement strand
ATTCCTCTTTTACGTTATGTTTATCCGGTTTTTATGTCATAATTGCGTAGCAACGGAAAAGGCTTGGCGAAGGCGGGGAAACCCAGCACAAAAGCCCCAATTTAGCACATTGCCCCAATATATATTCAAAAGTTCAATAAAGCACTCTTGCCCCGCTTTCGCCAAGCCCATGTTAGCCGACTGCCCTTTTTATTCATCAAAACTCATTCTTTGTATTCTTACTGCGTTTAATATTGCCAACAGTGCTACGCCAACGTCTGCAAAAACTGCTTCCCACATTGTCGCTAAACCACCTGCTCCAAGTATTAAAACAATTCCTTTAACCGCAAATGCCAAAGTGATATTTTGCCAAACTATTTTTTTTGTTTGCTTACCAATGTTTATTGCAGTTGCAATTTTACTTGGTTTGTCATCTTGTATTACTACATCTGCTGTTTCAATTGTTGCATCACTTCCAAGTCCACCCATTGCAATACCAACATTGCTTAATGCTACTACTGGTGCATCGTTCACACCATCGCCTACAAAACAAACGGTTTCGTTTTTTGCAATAATTTCTTTTACTTTATTTACTTTGTCTTCGGGTAGCAAATCTCCATAAAAATTAGTAATACCTAATTTGTTGGCAACAAATTCAACTACATTTGATTTGTCGCCACTTAACATTGTAGTTTTTACACTCAATGCTTTTAGTTTGTCTATTGTAATTTGTGCGTCTTCTTTTATGCTGTCAGCAATAGTCAAATAACCTACAAATTTATTATCATAAGCAATGGCAATTAAAGTATAAACTATTTTTGTTGGGTCTATGTCGTATTTGATAGAAAATTTGTCCATTAGTTTGAAATTTCCAACTAATAATTCCTTGCCTTTAATAATAGCTTTTAGTCCGTGTCCTGATATTTCTTCTACGTCTTTGAGTATAATTGAACTATCAATTTTGCCAACAAAATTATGAATTGCAGTTGCAACTGGATGTGTACTTTGGCTTTCCAAAACATTAACCATTTGCAAAATTTCGTTTTTACCAAATTCAGGATTTATAATTACTTCTTGTACCTTAAAAACACCTTCGGTCATTGTGCCTGTTTTATCCATTACCACATTTTGAATGTTTGCGATAATATCTAAAAAGTTACTTCCTTTAAATAAAATCCCGTTTTTTGAAGCCGCACCAATCCCACCAAAATAACCCAATGGAATACTTATTACCAAAGCACAAGGACAAGAAATGACTAAAAATACTAATGCTCTGTACAACCATTGACTAAATACATAATTTTCAACAAAGAGTAAGGGAATTACACAAATCAAAATTGCTAATAGCACTACAATAGGCGTATAGATTTTTGCAAATTTTCTAATAAACAATTCAGTTGGTGCTTTTTGAGAAGTGGCATTTTGTACCATTTCTAAAATTTTACTCAATTTACTATCTTTATATTCAGTAGTGATTTTAACTTGTGAAACGGTATTTAAGTTTATCATTCCTGCTAATACTGTTTCACCTTTCATTTTTGTATCGGGTTTGCTTTCGCCTGTAAGAGCCGCTGTATTAAATGAGGCATTTTCGGTTAATAGTTCGCCATCAAGTCCTAATTTTTCGCCTGATTTTAATTGAATAATGTCGCCAATGTTTACGATTTCTGCTTTTACGGTTTGGGCTTGATTGTTTTCTAAAATGGTTACTTCGTCTGGTCGCTGGTCAAGCAAAGTTTTAATGTTCGCTTTTGCTCTTTTTACTGCCAATGTTTGAAATACTTCTCCAACTGCATAAAACAACATTACTGCGACACCTTCGGGAAATTCTCCAATCGCAAATGCTCCAATCGTAGCTATACTCATTAATAAGAATTCTGAAAATATTTCGCCTTTTAGGATACTTTCAAACGCTTCTTTTACAACTGGAAAGCCAACAGGAATGTAAGCCATCACATAAAAAGCAAGGCGTACCCAACCCTTAAACCAAGTTTGAGGAAACCAATTATCAAATACAATAGCTACCAACAATAAAACTAAACTTATTATTGCTGGTAAAAACATTTTGAATGTGCTGTCATTACCACTTGAATGGTCGTGTCCATCATCGTCAGAATGGTCATTGTGTTTTGGCTCATCAGTAGCACAACAACCAACTTCCTTGTGTTCTTTTTTAAGTTGTTTGTCCGCAACTAAATTTATTTTTTCTTCTTGTGTACAGCAAAGTTGTTTGCCGTCCTTGTCGTATTTATGTCT
The DNA here is from genome assembly GCA_036741255.1 of Flavobacterium sp. GTDB lineage: Bacteria > Bacteroidota > Bacteroidia > Flavobacteriales > Flavobacteriaceae > Flavobacterium. Next base: position 93 of record DAINSR010000293.1, on the reverse strand, counting down.
ATGTTCCATATTTTGCAGGGTGTCGTTTTAGGGTGTCGGCTAACGCCCGTTGGATTGGCGAAGTGCTGTCTGTGTTGCGCCTGCGGCAGACAG
>DAINSR010000292.1:0-2337 GCA_036741255.1 Flavobacterium sp. | reverse complement strand
AATTGCTTTTTGATTTAATTTTAATGTCTTCATATCGATACATATTTAAAAATTACTTAATTATTTTTTTGTTGAAAAAACCTGTGGGTTAATATTTATCATCAAATAAGCCCAGTTGTTTGTGGTATTGTTCAGCCCTCCTTTTAAAGCAACCATTGAGTCTGAAGCAAACATTTGAGAGTAGCCCCCAATTAAAGTGATGTCTTTTGTAAACTTGTAAACTGCTGTTAAATCAATTTCAGTTCCCAAGTATGAATCTTGTTCTACACCTGCTAAAATAATTTTATTAGGTGCAGCAAAAACGTGCGGTGCAAGCGATAAGTTTACTTTTTTGATGGGAAAATCAAATTTTAACGTAAAATCATGTAATCCCACTGAGTTAGCGTGATTGCCCACATAGAAATAATCCATAAAACCATTAAATGCGTGGTTTGTACCAAATAATGGGGCAAAAGACTTAACCATTGTTGAGGTAGAGTTTTGATCCTTACCTGAAAGAAATTCATAACCTAGAGTGGTTTTAATTTTTGGAGTGAACAAATATCCCACATTTGCGGCCGCTTGCCAGGCTGATACTTCATTATTACCTATTTTACCCGTTTGACCATACAAGCTAAAATCAAATACAATTTTTGTTCCTTCATATTTTCCATAAGTACCAAAAGTTTGAAAATATTTTAAATCTATTTCAGTGGGTGTTTTTTGAAATTCTCGTCCCACATTCATTGCTAAAAGGCTAATTCCTAGTTTATTGATATTAGTGTGATACCAGGCATACTGCATATCTCTAAAAATATCAGTGCTATAAGGAGTTGCTGAGGCTATTTTAGCTTCGCTATTTGCATTTAGAGAATACCCCAAGTCAAGTTGGCTTTTAGCTCCTTTATATTTGATTAATAAAGCATCAAAACTACGCCCTTGTGTAGCCCAGTCCAGTCCTCCTATAATTCTTTGATTATCATAAGATAATGATTGACGACCAAACCTAGTACTCCATTTATCATCAAATTTATATTCGGCAAAGGCTTCAAATGCAGCAACACCGTTTTTACTTGCAAGGGCTATTGTGTTTGCATCTCCCCATGTATGAATATTTTGAAGAGCCAGTTTTACGGTTAATTTGTCATCGGTATAGTTTAAGTTTATTCTAGCACGTTGTCCAATGAAAGAAGTGTGTTCTGTGGTTGGGGTTAGTAGCGTACCAAATCCGTTAGTATATTCATATCGAGGTCTAATTTGAATATCTGATTTGAACTCCTGTGCAAAGGTATTTCCAGCAATCAATCCTACTAGTACTGCATAAATTGTTTTAGTAAATTTCATAATAGATTTTGTTTAGTTATTATTCTTGATTAAGTACATTGCAAAAATACGTAAGTATTTGTACTTATATTTATGAAAACATACAGATAAAATCCTTTTTTTACTACACAAAACCCTGTCGTATTAGCAATATTTTTTATGTTTTTTCGCAGTAAATAGCTTTAACATCAGTAATAACAAGCTTTTATAAACTAAGTATATTACGTAATATCAAGTTTTCTTTGAGGTGGATAAGAACTATTAAAATGTATTTTGGGTTTAAGTTGTATAGCTGGGCTACGGAACTAAAAAAGGCAAAAAGTGGGTGCAAAAGACAAATTTTTTAGCAAATGGAAAAAGTTTAAATCACTTCTTTTAAAATTATTTGTGATCAATAATTTCTAAACGCATTTTTTCAACGTTCAAGAGGCCAATTTTTTTACCTACCGTTTTAATGAGTAAATCTTTTTTTAAACTAGATAATACTCGTATTACTTGTTCTTCGGTAGTACCCGCAAAATCAGCAATATCACGTCTGGACAATTCCACTTCAATAAAATCTTTTGATTGACCAAATTTTCTGTACATATATAAAAGTGTATCAATTACTCGCTCTCTAACATTCATTTGAGCAATTTTTCTAATGTTGTTTTCGCTTTTATTTAATTCTGCAGCATAAAAGAGCATCAAATCAAAAGTAAATTCTGGCACGTTTTTAAGAATTTCTAACATATCCTCATTACTAAAATTGCATAAGATAGTATCCTCTAAAGCTGCCGCACCAATAAGGCAACGCTTGCTGGTTGCAAATCCTCTAAATCCTACAACATCTCCATTTGTAGTGAGTCTAACAATTTGTTCTCTACCATAAATACCCGTTTTTACGGTTTTTACTTTTCCTTTATACACAAAATAAAGTCCTTGTGTGGGTGCTCCTTCTATAATGAATTGTTGAGATTTTTTACAAACAAAACTGTTTTTTCGCTCAATATAAGTTTTCATTTTTTCTAAATGAAGATGTTTTTTGATGAAGCA
>DAINSR010000291.1:0-2358 GCA_036741255.1 Flavobacterium sp. | reverse complement strand
CATACCAGCCATAGCAGCTGAAGCAGGATTTGTGCCATGAGCCGAGGCAGGTATTAAACACACCGTACGTTGTTTATCACCTCTTGAAAGATGATAAGCTCTTATAGTCATTAAACCAGCATATTCTCCCTGAGCACCAGAGTTAGGCTGTAATGTAGTACCCGCAAAGCCTGTAATTTTATTGAGTTGCTGCTCTAGTTTTTTGAGCATTTTTGTATAACCTTCAACCTGATTTAAAGGTGCAAATGGATGAATAGCGTTCCAGTAAGGCATGCTAAGAGGTAACATTTCTGCGGCTGCATTTAACTTCATCGTACACGAACCAAGAGCTATCATGGAATGATTTAGCGATAAATCTTTGCGTTCTAATTTTTTTATGTAACGCATAAGACTGGTTTCAGAATGATACTTGTTAAAAACCTCATGTTTTAAAAATTCTGATTTTCTTATCAAATGTGTAGGATAATTAGATTCAGAAATTAATTCATCAATTTTAAAAAAATCTTTATCTAAAGCTTCAGCAAAAATGGCAATAATTTCATTTATATCGTTTAGCTGAGTTGTTTCATTGAGCGATATGGATATTGTATTTTCGTCTATGTAATAAAAGTTAACTTCTTTATTTTCGGCACTTGCTTTTACTTTTTTAGCATCTGCTTTTACTAAAATGGTGTCAAAAAAAGCAGTATTGATTTGATAAACGCCTAGTTTATTTAGTGCATCGGCTAATGTTGAAGCAGTTGCATGTATTGTATCTGCAATATATTGTAATCCTTTTGGCCCATGATAAACCGCAAACATTCCTGCCATTACTGATAATAAAACCTGAGCAGTACAAATATTTGAAGTTGCTTTTTCTCGTTTGATATGTTGTTCTCTTGTTTGAAGTGCCATTCGCAAGGCTCTATTACCATCGGCATCTTGTGAAACTCCAATAATTCTGCCAGGCATTGAACGTTTGTATTCTTCTTTAGTTGCAAAATAGGCCGCATGTGGTCCGCCATATCCCATAGGGATTCCAAAACGCTGCGTTGTTCCCACAACAACAGAAGCACCCATTTCACCGGGAGGAACTAATTTCACAAGTGCCAAAATATCTGCCGCAACTCCTACTTTAATATTGTTTTGATTTGCTTTTGCTATAAATTCTGCATAATCATATACTTGACCAAATTTTCCTGGATATTGTAATAATGCTCCAAAAAAATCATCTGAAAAGTCAAATGTTTCGTGATTGCCTATAACTAGCTCTATGCCTATGGGAATAGAACGTGTTTGAAGTACGGAAAGCGTTTGAGGCAAAACTTCTTCTGACACAAAAAACTTTGTTATCTTATTTTTCTTTTGCTCTCTTGTGCGAACATCAAATAAAAGTGTCATTGCCTCAGCGGCAGCAGTACTCTCGTCTAGTAATGAGGCATTTGCAATTTCCATCCCAGTAAGTTCTATAACCATTGTTTGAAAATTCAAAATGGCTTCTAAACGGCCTTGAGCAATTTCTGCTTGATATGGCGTATAAGCTGTGTACCAACCTGGATTTTCAAAAATATTTCTTTGAATAGCTGCTGGCACAATCGTAGGGTGGTATCCTAGACCTATATATGATTTAAAAACTTTGTTAGTACGCCCAAGTGTTCGGATATGATTTGTATATTCATATTCTGTCATGATTGGGTCTAGTTCTATTGGATTTTTTAAACGAATATCAGAAGGAATAGTTTCATAAATCAATTGATCTAATGTTTCAACACCTATTGTGTCTAGCATTTTTGAAAACTCATTGTCTCTTGGTCCTAAATGTCTGAGTGCAAATGAATCTGTTTTCATTTTTTAAATCTGTGTATAATAAATTTGAAAATTGATTTAATTTTGTAAGTCTAATTCCTTAATGCAAAAGTAATTATTAAACTTCAAATTAATTTGATAAAATGTCTTATTGTTTTTTGTTTTTTTCAACTAAATACTTCACTTATTAACACTTTAACTATTTTTTGTTGAATGCAGTTTTTTAAAAATATTTTTGATTTTTATATCAATAGTAGCTTGCATGTGGCACTAGCTGTTTTTGCATTTATACAAATTACAAGTTTGCAATTAAACATTTCTTATAACTTTCATGTTGCTGCATTTGGTTTTTTTGGCACCATTGCGGGCTATAATTTTGTAAAATTTGATAATCTCGTTCGCATAAAAAAAATAGAACGTTCAAAGTCGCTAAACCTCATTATTTTTTTAAGTTTTTCTTCATTTATAATTGCCGCATACCATTTTTTATATTTAAAAATTCCAACTAAATGTATTGCTTTTTTTGCTCTTTTAGTTATCATACTTTATACCTTACCTGTTTTTCCAAAAAAA
>DAINSR010000290.1:0-2361 GCA_036741255.1 Flavobacterium sp. | reverse complement strand
ATGAGACATACCTCAAGTACGGTTACTTCAAAATTACCTGAATTCATTATTTTACATTTTTTAAATATAAAATAATCAACTTTCAATTCAAATCAAAAAATCAAAGAACGCCATTATACCATATAAATAAGTACTTAACAAACAAAATTAAAAAATTAACGCACCAGCACTAATTTACAAAAATGATTTCAAAAGAATCAATATTAATTTTTTAATGAATTATATGTTTTCTAAAAAAATCTCAATATAATTTTCAGAATTGTAAAGTGTAGTTACACATGATAGTAACATAATAACATAATTTAAGTTTTAGCATTATTAATTGATCTATGGTATTTTTTAATTCCTCGCTAACTTCAATTCCAAGCTATTATTCTATACAAGAAAAAATAACAAAATAATGAAAAAACACCTATTACAATAGTCTGCAACCATTTTGAATTTTTTAAAATATTACTGTCAAAATAAAATAAAGATAGAATAACAAAAGATGATGTTAACCATCTTGTTTCAATACTGTTAATTATGATAAATGCAATAATTAATATTGGCACAAATAAAGAGCATATAAACAAAACGTTTGTGTCTAATATCTTTTTTTCTTTAATCTGTTTTAAAATATAAACTAAAACTATTGGTAATATGAACGATGTTTCTCTAAATCCCTTTAAAAAACTTTCTAACAAATCTTTAAAAAACTCATTAATTGTTAAATTAATATCAAAAAAAACGGTTTCTGCAATTCCTTCTGGCAATGAATCTTTGCCATTATCCTTTAAATACACATCTACTTCCTCCCAAGATACCCACTCACCCTTGGGAAGTTGGTTTTTATTTTGATATAACTGACTGAGATATTGCCGTTGTGCCCATGTAGAAGTAATGCCTTCTGGTGAGGGTTTTGAGTCATAAGAGAGTTTATGACTGTGCAAGATAGAGGGGGTATTTAAAACTATTAAAACAATAAAAGTGATGCTAGGTAAAATTATATTTTTTTTATAAAAGGCTCTATTTTTATAAATAATGAATAATGCAAAAATAATAGTTGGGAGATAAACTAAGATTAAAGACCTAGTAAATAAAGCAATAATTAGTACAGATACAGCAAGTGAAAAGTTAAATTGCTTTTTAAAAACTAAATGATAAACCTCAGAAAAAAAGATGGTAAGGCAGGTAAAAAACAATGCGTCGTTAGTACCAATTGAAAAAGTGGGTGTCATTCCCATAAATCCAATCAAAAAAAATATGAACATGAAATTCGCCTTTCTGTAAAAGTAGAAATAATAAAGTAAAACTAAAGCAAATAAATATGCAATTATTCTAAATGCCAAATAATCTGGTATAATATAAGATAGTGGATATGTAAAAAGCACAAAAGGAATTGAAACCACACCTTCTTGCAACGCATAAAAGAGGCCTTTGTGTAAAATAATATCATTTGCTAACGAGAAATATTTTTCATCACCGCCTATGTCAATAATAATTCCGTAAACAAAACGGAATATAAAAACTAAAAGTGCCGAAAATAAAAAAAAATAATAGACACTTTTATTAATAAAATTATTCATTTGATTATATTTATTTTTAGCTGTCATACCTATCCGATGCCAATTTGATGAAACACCCATAATCATTTTGTTGTCTATCAAGTGCTTTTGTTAGAAGCATTTCAAGTAACATTATATGGGTTAAATATTTGTAATAAAATTTTAATAATGCTGTTTTAACAAAGTACACATTTTATCAATATCATTTGTTGTCAATTCATAATATAAAGGCATTCTAACTAAACATTCAGTAAAATTATCTGCATTTAAAAGTTGTCTGCCGTCGTGTTTACTTGCATAAAAATCACTAGAGTGCAATGAGATATAATGGAACACCGGATTAATTTCATCTGCTTTTAATCTATTTATAAAGGAGGTTCTGTTTTGAGGTTTATCAAAAACCAAATAGAACATGTGGGCATTATTTGTAGCGTATTTTGGTATATTTGGTAAATGAACTCCTTTTAAATTTAATTCTTTGAAAGCATCATAGTAAGTGTTCCAAAGCAATCTTCGCTTGTTTTGAATATCTTGTAAGTTTTCAATTTGGGCCCACAAAAATGCCGCAATTATTTCTGATGGTAAAAAAGAACTCCCAGTATCTCCCCAGCCATATTTGTTTATTTCGCCCCTAAAAAACTGAGAACGATTAGTTCCTTTTTCCCATATTATTTCAGAGCGTTCTATAAAATTTTCATCGTTAATTCCAAGTAGTCCCCCCTCGCCAGAAATGATATTTTTAGTTTCATGAAACGAGAATGCCGATAAATGACCAATAGTGCCTAGTGCTTTTCTAGTACCATCAGAAAAGGTA
>DAINSR010000289.1:0-2445 GCA_036741255.1 Flavobacterium sp. | reverse complement strand
GTTTTTTCCACGCTTCATCTACAATGGCTAGTGTGATATTCTTTTCAAAATCTCCGATTAAGGATTTTCCTTTTGTTGTATATGCTTTTTCTAAGTTGGTAACCACGTTTAAGGTTTTGATTCCGTCAGTAAAAGGTACCACAATACGTTCATATTTGCCACTATTGTTTTCATATACATTTTTAATAACAGGAAAAGCTTCTTCGGCATTTCTAACCACCTTTTCTTCATAATGTGCTAAAACAGCTTTGTATGTTTTACCTGTAATTTCTGTTTCTGAGAGCTTGCTAAACTCACTTTCACTAATGGGTGATGTTACTGAAAAATAACGGATTAACTCAAACTCATAGTTTTTAAAATCGCCTGCACTTTTGTTTTCTTGCGTAATGACTTCGCAGGTGTCATACATCATATTGGCAATATCTACTTTTAAACGTTCGCCGTGTAATGCATGACGTCTTCTTTTATAAACTACTTCACGCTGTGCATTCATTACATCGTCATATTCTAACAAACGCTTGCGAATACCAAAGTTGTTTTCTTCAACTTTCTTTTGAGCACGTTCAATAGATTTAGTCATCATAGAGTGTTGAATTACTTCACCCTCTTTTAATCCCATTCTGTCCATGACTTTAGCAACTTTATCTGACCCAAACAAACGCATTAAGTTATCCTCTAGCGAAACATAAAATTGCGAACTACCCACATCTCCCTGACGCCCTGCACGACCTCTAAGCTGTCTATCTACTCTACGAGAGTCATGACGTTCTGTTCCCACAATTGCTAATCCACCTGCTTTTTTTACTTCGTCTGAAAGTTTGATATCTGTTCCTCGTCCTGCCATGTTTGTGGCAATAGTTACAACGCCAGGTTTACCTGCTTCGGCAACAATTTCAGCTTCCTTTTTGTGCATTTTTGCATTTAAAACATTGTGCTGAATGCCTCTCATTTTTAACATTCGACTTAATAATTCAGAAATTTCAACTGATGTTGTCCCAATTAAAACGGGTCTTCCGGCTTTAGATAATTGAACAACGTCTTCTATAACGGCATTAAATTTTTCTCGAACTGTTCTATAAATCAAATCTTCTTTATCTTTTCTTGCAATGGGTTTGTTTGTGGGTATCTCTACAACGTCTAATTTATAAATTTCCCACAATTCTGCGGCTTCTGTAATTGCGGTACCTGTCATACCCGCAAGTTTACTATACATCCTAAAATAGTTTTGAAGCGTAACTGTGGCAAAAGTTTGTGTTGCTGCCTCTATTTTAACGTTTTCTTTAGCTTCAATTGCTTGATGCAAACCGTCTGAATAACGACGACCGTCCATGATACGTCCTGTTTGTTCATCTACAATTAAAACTTTATTGTCCATTACTACATATTCAGTGTCCTTTTCAAATAAAGTGTAGGCCTTTAATAACTGAGTTAAGGTATGAATACGCTCTGATTTGATTGAAAAATCTTTAAACAATTCTTCTTTTCGCTCTGTTTCTTCTTCTTTTGATAGATTTTCTTTTTCAATTTTTGCTATTTCAGTACCTATGTCTGGTAGTACAAAGAATGCTGTATCAGTATCTTTTGATAAAAAATGGATTCCGTTGTCGGTAAGTTCAACTTGATTATTTTTTTCTTCAATTACAAAATATAAAGCTTCATCAACTTTTGGCATTTCACGATTGTTGTCTGCCATGTATTGATTTTCTGTTTTTTGGAGCAATTGTTTTATTCCTTCTTCTGATAAAAATTTGATGAGGGCTTTGTTTTTTGGTAATGCTCTATATGCTCTTAATAATTGAAAACCACCTTCTTTTGTGTTTCCTTCTTTTATTAATCTTTTTGCTTCTGTCAAAAAATTTGTAGCTAATTGTTTTTGAAGATTAACTAAGTTATCCACCTTAGGTTTTAAATCGCTAAATTCTTGACGGTCTCCCTGTGGCACAGGGCCTGATATGATTAAGGGAGTACGAGCATCATCTACTAAGACAGAATCCACCTCGTCCACTATGGCAAAATTGTGTTTGCGTTGAACTAAATCTTCAGGAGTATGAGCCATATTATCTCGCAGGTAGTCAAAGCCAAATTCGTTGTTTGTACCATAAGTAATATCGGCAAGATATGCTCTTCTTCGAGCCTCAGAATTGGGTTGATGATTATCAATACAATCTACGGTTAGCCCATGAAATTCAAACAATGGAGCTTTCCAGGTACTGTCTCTTCGGGCTAGGTAGTCGTTTACAGTAACAAGATGAACACCATTTCCTGTTAGGGCATTCAAGTAGAGTGGGAGTGTGGCTACAAGGGTTTTTCCTTCACCGGTTTGCATTTCGGCAACCTTTCCCTGATGTAATACTACACCACCTATGAGTTGCACATCATAATGAATCATGTCCCAAGTGATGGCTTTTCCAGCGGCGTCCCAAGAGTTAGCCCAAATAGCATTTT
>DAINSR010000288.1:0-2447 GCA_036741255.1 Flavobacterium sp. | reverse complement strand
AAATATTAAAACTGTTTCAAGAAATTGAAGCAGTTTTTTTATATGAATTTTAACAAAAAAAATGTTTAATTTTTTTGTAAATAAGTTAAACAAATTTATATATTTACAGTATAATAAAAATATATAATATGGCAATTAAAAAGTCAACCTCAAAAGCTAAAAAAACTGACGACAATGCAATAGTGAGTTTATATATGAATAGTGTTTTATTGCACCATGCTGAGCCAAAGAATGTGTACGCATTTTGCAAGAATAACAATATTGAAGAAGCAGATTTTTATAGTTTCTATGGTTCAATTGAGGCTTTAAAAGAAGATATATGGATAAAGTTTTATGAAAATACTGCCACAAACCTTTTAAAAGACGAAAACTTTGCAACTTATTCTAACAGCAACAAATTATTGTCATTATATTTTACGATGTTTGAGGTATTAACCTTAAACAGAAGTTATGTGTTATATGCACTTAAAGATACTAAAAATGGTTTAAAGACTCTCCAACAATTAAAAGGATTACGATCTAATTTCAAGGAGTTTATAACTAAAATTGTAGATGAACACGAAGAACCAAAAAATGAAACCATTCAAAGAGTAACAAAACCGCTTTATGCTGAAGGAGCTTGGATTCAGTTTTTGTTTTTATTAAAATTTTGGATAGACGACACCTCTAAAGATTTTGAGAAAACAGATATTCTAATTGAGAAATCAGTGAAAGCCGTTTTAGCCGTGTTAGACACAACCCAAATAGAGAGTGTTTTAGATTTGGGAAAGTTTTTATGGAAAGAAAAATTTAATTAAGAAACCGAATTTGCGTTAAGGATAGTAGCATTGTTTAAGTTCTTTCAACCTTTTTAGGAAGTGAGTATGGAAAATGTTATCGTGTTATTTTTTTTGCAAAAAAAGATAACAGCCCAAAAAATGTAACATAATGAATAAATGCTGAATTATATAAAATTTTAGCATTACACACGCTAAATGAAAACATTAGACAAAATACCAACAAATAAAATTGAACGTGCGAGTCAGCTTGTAAAAACCGGTATAAAAGTGGGTGGGAATTACTTGGCTTACTATGGTGAAAAAATGGTTAATTCATCATTAACTAAAGACAAACTTAATGAGAATAATGCAGAAGACATTTATGACGGACTTAAAAATTTGAAGGGGAGTGCTTTAAAAGTAGCTCAAATGTTGAGCATGGAAAAAAACATTTTGCCTAGAGCTTATGTAGAAAAATTTTCGTTGGCTCAGTTTTCTGTTCCGCCACTATCGGCACCATTAGTAAGAAAAACTTTTAAAAAATATTTAAACAAATATCCTGAAGAAGTTTTTGATACTTTTTCAGAAAATTCAGTAAATGCAGCCAGCATAGGTCAGGTGCATAAAGCCACTAAAGACGGTAAGGAGTTGGCTGTCAAAATTCAATATCCTGGGGTTGCTGAAAGTATTAGTTCTGATTTAGCATTAGTGAAACCCTTTGCCATAAAAATGTTTAATTTAAAAGGTAAAGATTCAGAGAAATATTTTAAGGAAGTAGAATATAAATTGCTGGAAGAAACCGATTACGCATTAGAATTAAAGCAGGGCAATCAAATATCTGTGGCGTGTTCTCAAATAGAAAATTTGCGTTTTCCTGTCTATTATGAATCGCTTTCCTCAGCTAAGATTTTGACAATGGAATGGATGCATGGTGAGCATATTTCAGAATTTACGAAGCACAATACAAACAGAGTATTAGGCGACAAAATTGGTCAGGCATTGTGGGATTTTTATATGTATCAAATACACAAATTAAGACTAGTGCACGCCGATCCGCATCCTGGAAATTTTTTAGTAGATAAAGAAAGTAATCTTATAGCCATTGATTTTGGTTGCATCAAACATGTTCCAGAAGATTTTTATGTTCCTTATTTTGATTTGACAAATCCAAATGTTATAAATAATCATACCCTTTTTAAGGATAAATTATTTGAATTAGAAATACTTAGAACAGATGATACTAAGGCAGAGATAGAATATTTTACAGCTTTGTTTCACCGATTACTCAGTTTGTTTACAAAACCATTTCAAACCGATTCATTTGATTTTTCTGACTCAGATTTTTTTGGCGATATAGCAGCAATGGGGGAGGAGTTTACAAAAGATACACAATTGCGAAAAATGAATGGAAACAGAGGTTCTAAACATTTTTTATACATCAATAGAACATTTTTTGGGTTATACAATTTACTACACGATTTAAAATCAAGTGTAGATACTAAGCAGTTTGAAAAATACCAATAGTTTTTAGTTTGTTTGTTTGTTTGTTAAGGGGTACTACCTTAAGTTGAGTAGTCCCCCTTTTTATTTAGGTTTAGATTTTTAAATCAACTTGCAACTAATACCAATTATGATTTAACCCAAATTACGCAGTAGAAATTTCACGAGATAAATCTAAGGGATAATCCC
>DAINSR010000287.1:0-2453 GCA_036741255.1 Flavobacterium sp. | reverse complement strand
CATAAAGCTGAATCAGCCAAGGTTGAATTTCTGGCAAGGCTAAGAAGTTTTCAGGTTCATCAATGCACAAGGTATAGTCTTCAGATTTTATCCCATGAAGCAGCGCGTACAAAGCAATTAAAGTTTTTTGCCCGTCGGACAATTCTCCCAAACGATACTCGATTGGTTTGCTGGTATTTCCCTCTGCTGAAAACCGTAGCTTTAATACTAAACTCTGTTCGCTTACTCGTTCAAACTTAAAGTTTATAAAACCATCCAAAACATCTTTTAAAATCTTGCTTATTTCGGCAACTTTGCCTTGATCTTCAGAGAGATAGCGATACCAAGAAACATAATTTTCCATCTGACTCGTCAAACGCATTTCTTCCTGGTTACTCTCATCAATCATCAAACTGGGAATAATCCGCACGATAATAAATCGTGCCATCCGTTCTCTAAACCAAGTTAACTTCCTGTTGTCACTTCTTGGCATTAATGAAGGGAAAATGGATTGCGACCAGTCAAACGAGTATTGTGAACCTTCTGAAAGATCGTCTCGATAAAGTTGAACTTCGCCTAACTCAAATTTCAGTAAAGGCTGGTTATCATACCACAAACGCTCATACTCAACACGACATTTATCTCGATTGTAACCAATACCTAATTCGTATTTATAAATGCCGCCATTGCCTATAATTTCTAACTCGAAACGTTGAATTTGTGAAGTTTGCCAGCGCGTCAAATCCGCAGATTTGAAAATCCCCTCTACCTTACTGTCGCCACTTACAAATGCCTGGATTTTGTGCAAGGCTTCAAAAACAGTCGATTTGCCCGAGCCGTTATAACCCAAAAACAGATTTATCGCGTCAACATCAAGTTCAAAATTTACCAAACAGCGAAAATTATCAATATATACCCGTTTCAGCATAAGATTGTGTCAGAAATAATTTTTCGAGATTCTATCCTTAGATTTGAGGTCATTTCGTCTTTGCTAGTTGAAATTTATGGATAAAAAACTTTGAGTGCAATATCTATCAACAAATTCTTATGCACGTGAATTTCTTGTTCTGTCCAAGTTTGGTTTGTTGCTATGTTTCTAGTTAATAATACTGACGATTCTTGATAAAGTGTTTTTTTTGCCTCAAAAGGCTCATTTCCACCTCTGGTATTTTGCGCGGGGTCTAAAATAGTCATATTTCCTAGTGTATTTTTCAGGGGTTCTAACTTTTCATTTCTAAAGTTCTTATGTGCATTTTGTGGATATATATGTTCAATCGAAGTTCCAGCAAAGTCATAGATTCTGCTTTTATCTTTACATACCGGACTTCCTTGACATCCAGCTTGATACCATTGATAATAATATTCTAATGTCATTAAAAAGTACTTAAGAGGTTTATTTCCACCTCCATATTCTTTATACTCTAATGTTTCAAGGTTATTTGTAAATGTAAGGTTTGATGCTTTAGAATCAATTAACTTGTGTAATTTCTGCCTTAATCCTGAAACATTATAAGAGCTTGGATTTTGTCTGATAGCAAGCGATTCCTCATAATAAATATTTTTTAATGAGGTGGCGTGCTGATTGCATATTATTTTATATCTGAAATAAACTTTTTCTACAATCTGTACTATTTCCGAAAAAATCTTATGGTCAAGTTGTGAAGCTGCAAGAAAGAGCGGCACAGATAAAGTATGGTCAAGCTCTTTCAAAAGAATACTTAAGCGAGTTCTATCCCAATTAGTTATTGGTTGTTGTGGTGCATATAGCCACTGTCCTTCTAGCAATTTTCTACATTTAAAAATATCCTCATGTATATTTTTTACTGTTTGATACACTTGTTTAGACTCACACTCTGTAAATTGTCCTGTCTTATGTTTTTTATGTTCTGGGAAGAAACCATCAAGCAGTATATCAAATAGTTCATCTTGTTTAGCTCTTTTACCTTTGTACGATTCATAAATCCAGTTCAAATAATCTTCTGTATCTGAGGGAGCATCAGCTAGAATATCGTCCCAGAATGTTTCACAACTATCCTGGTAGTCATTGAAACCTTCTAAAATTTCTAAGGTTTTTGCTTTTAATAAATCACCTACTGTTAAATTTGTTCCTCTATCATTAATCACTTGAAACAATCTAAACGCATCTTCTTTGCTATCAGTCACCATGTATAGTATTGTAAAGTCATTGTCTATAATATTTTGGATTATTTCAATGTCGTCCATCTTTTCTTCTAACTTGGATGGACTAATTATTTTTCTGACTGCTTTTAGAATAGTTTGGTAGGCATGGTTTATTTTTTTGTGCGAATCTCTTATCGGAGAAGGATTCATTCCACGAATAAGTTCTCTGTAGAAAGGATGATCGACTCTTGATAGTCTCATAACTTCGATAGAGTTGACCTTTCTTTGAATTTCTTGTTGGAACTCTATAAATCTTTCAGAAAGCACTTTAATACGTCCTTCCAAAATAAATT
>DAINSR010000286.1:0-2474 GCA_036741255.1 Flavobacterium sp. | reverse complement strand
TTTTCAGGATAGAAATATAGTATTCTCATTTTAATTTTGTTTTTATTTTTATTGATAGTATTGAATAAACTCATCCTAATAATATAGATTTTTATCTCAGATAATTAAAAATTTCAACTAATTCTTTTGTGTAATTTTCATAGCACAATGTAAAAAAACTGTAATGTTTGCTACTATATAAAATAGATTTAAGAATATTATCATGGTTGTTTACTGTTCTTAATTAAAAATTATACCATAAACTATTGGACTATTTTACAAATGTTATTGGTATTATCTATGGAAAATTGCTTACATGCATCAAGCTTTTTCTAACTCACTTTACTTTTTTATTGACAAAACTAAATTACATATGGATAAAATCTTCATTTATAATTCTATTTTTATTTTAGTTCTTATTTTTTTCTATATTTACAAAATGATATGGTATTTATTAATTTAAATTTAGCTTTGTAAATAAATATTTTAAAATTTAAATGCATTTTATAAAAAGCATCCAATTTCTTATAGTTCTTAGACTTTAAAAAACTGTAAAAGGCTTGCTTAATCTATTCTTATCTTCTTTACTTATATTTGGAATTACATTTTTTTTATAAAAATTTGAGGATCTAATAAAATTTCCATAGTTTTACAAATCTGTATAAATTACTTATCTTAATAATAGACAAATATATATATTTCAACTCTCTTAATACAGTCATATAAATAAAAGCAGAAAATTATTTTTTATGCTTTTTGATTAAAAACTAAAAAACATGAAAGAAGCCTTATTAAAATATGATTTCACTGATAATGGTTTAAACATTGGTGATTATATTCAAAGTTTAGCAGCTAAACAATTTTTAAACAACCAGGAAAACCCTTATTTAATTAGTAGAGAATCTTTAAACGACTATGACGGGGAACAAGTTAAACTGATCATGAATGGGTGGTTTTTGATGAATGGACAAAACTTTCCACCGTCAAATAAAATTAAGCCTCTATTGGTTTCACATCATATAAATATATCTGTTCATTCTTATTTTAAAGAAGAAAAAGTCATTAATTTCTATAAAAAAAATGAACCAATAGGTTGTAGAGACTATTTTACACTAGAATTTTTAGAAAGTTTAGGTGTGAAATGTTACTATACAGGTTGTCTTACTTTAACGCTATCAGAAAAATACAAATCAGACAAAAAAAATGACCATATTTATTTTGTGGATCCAAGATATAAAAAAGTAGAAGGCTTTTTTGCTGACGTATCGCGTTTGTATATACTTGCAACAAAATTCTCTACAATAAGTACAATTCGTTCTAGATACATAAGGTCTAATAATAAGAAAAGCTGGAGAAAAACACTGGATTTCTACCAAACATTTTCACAACTATTTGAAGATAAAGTTTTAAGAGAAGCCATATATATTAAGCATTATATACCTGCAAGTAAATTTAATGATGATTCAGAAATATTTGCACATGCAGAAGAATTATTAAGAAAATATGCTTCAGCAAAATATGTAGTAACCTCCAGAATTCATTGTGCACTACCCAGTATATCTTTAGGTACCCCCACTTTGTATATTGATATCCCAAATGATCACGACATTAGCTCATGTCGTTTAAACGGCATTAAGGATTTTTTTCATATTATCCATACAAACGTAAAAAAAATATCATGTGATTTACTAAAAAACAGTGAAAAATTCACAATTAAATCAACTTTTTCAAATAAAAATGATTTTTTTGAAATAAAAGAAAAGATTAAAAAAACGGTTATTGATTTTATAAAAAACTAAATTTTAGTAAAATGATATGCATGAGGAAATCCACAACGCCTTTGAAATAATTAAAAATGGCGGCATCATTTTATATCCCACAGATACGGTTTGGGCAATTGGTTGCGACGCCACAAATGAAGAAGCGGTAAATAAAATATACAATCTTTTAAAAAAAGATAAAGACATGGGCATGATATGTCTCATGAATTCTGAAAAAATGATTTATAATGTTTTTAAGAATATACCTGAGGTGGCGTGGGAAATTTTAGATGTTTCAGAAAAACCAACTTCCTTAATCTTAGACAAACCTCGAAATGTAGCTAAAAACCTCATTGCAGCAGATGATTCTTTAGGTTTTAGAATTGTTAAAGCCCCCTTTTGTTTTAAACTCATGGAACGCATGAAAAAACCACTGGTAGCTACAATTGCTAAATTTTCAGGTTCTGTAACTCCAAAAACTTTTAAGGAAATTGATCCAAAAATTATTAAAGGTGTGGACTATACAGTAAATTTATACCAAGATAAAGTTTGCAAAAATCAATCAACCATTATCAAATTAGGTTTAGATAGTCAGGTAAAAGTAATTAGAAACTAACTTTTTAACCATAGATTTATTGATTATTCCTATGTGTATTCTAGAAAAAGAAAATAATTATAAAAGATTCTAATACCGATTATGTATTCAATATAGTCCAAGAAAAATGGACTATTTTC
>DAINSR010000285.1:0-2482 GCA_036741255.1 Flavobacterium sp. | reverse complement strand
CATTACGAAGTCTAATGCGGATTTTGGGATAAAATTAGAATTGATATAATTTTGATTTTTTCTATCAACATTTTCTCGTTTATTGACTACACAATCTAAAATCAAAAAAATGAATATCTAAGAATTGGTAGTTAATATTTTCATTAACCTAAAATTTCAAAAAGATGTTTTAAAAATAAATTACAGCTCTTAAATAAAAGGGTATTGTTGTGTTTTTATATTTTTTCAAACAAATTATATAAAAAAATCAGGGGTGTATATAGGTTTTAATTTTTTTTTATATCTTTGAAACCAATTAGTAAACTAATAAAAAAATATAACTATGTCAACAATTCGTTTTAAATCAATTGAGAAAGCAAACTCTCGAACACCAATTTTTGTAGAAGAATTAGATAAAAAGTCGATTATTTTTGGAAGCAACGTTTTTAACGACAAAGCAATGCGAAAGTTTTTAACTTCAGATGCTTATAAAGCTGTAAAAAGTGCAACTCAAAAAGGGACAAAGATTGACAGAAAGCTGGCAGACTATATAGCAATGGGAATGAAAGAATGGGCATTATCTAAAGGAGTTACTCATTATACTCATTGGTTTCAGCCTCTAACGGGTGGAACTGCTGAAAAGCACGATGCTTTTTTTGAAACTTCTTTTGATGGTAGCGATCCAGTTGAAAAATTTGGCGGAGACCAACTTGTTCAACAAGAGCCAGACGCTTCATCGTTTCCAAATGGAGGTATTAGAAATACTTTTGAGGCCAGAGGATATACTGCATGGGATCCTTCATCACCAGCATTTATATTAGGCACAACACTTTGTATTCCTACTGTTTTTATTTCTTACACAGGGGAGGCATTAGATAACAAAACACCTTTATTAAGAGCTTTGAATGCTATTGATGAAGCAGCTACAGAAGTGGCTAAATATTTTGATAAAAATGTTAAAAAAGTAACACCAACACTTGGTTGGGAACAAGAATATTTTTTAGTTGACAAGTCATTAGCAAACGCAAGACCAGACATTATGGCTACTGGTAGAACGCTACTAGGACACACAGCAGCTAAAGGTCAGCAATTAGAGGATCATTATTTTGGTAGCATCCCTAATAGAGTTCTTAATTACATGAGAGATCTAGAAAATGAATGTATGTTGTTAGGTATTCCTGTAAAAACAAGACATAATGAGGTAGCTCCAAGTCAATTTGAACTTGCACCTATATTTGAAGAAATTAACCTGGCTGTTGATCACAATTCATTATTAATGGATGTGATGCAAAAAGTGGCAGACCGACATGATTATAAAGTTTTATTTCATGAAAAACCATACAAAGGGGTTAATGGTTCAGGTAAGCACAACAACTGGTCTTTAGCAACCGATACAGGCATAAACTTACTTGCTCCAGGGAAAACCCCCATGAGCAATCTTCAATTTTTAACTTTCTTTATTAACACAATTAAAGCTGTTCATGATTATGAAGAGTTATTAAGAGCTTCAATTGCTTCTGCAAGTAATGACCATAGATTAGGAGCTAATGAAGCACCACCAGCAATTATTTCAGTTTTTATTGGAACTCAACTTACACATGTTTTAGATGAATTAGAAGGAGTTACAAATGGAAAATTATCGCCAGAAGAAAAAACAGATTTAAAATTAAATGTTGTTGGAAAAATTCCTGATGTACTGTTAGACAATACAGATAGAAATAGAACGTCTCCGTTTGCTTTTACAGGTAATAAATTTGAATTTAGAGCCGTGGGTTCATCGGCAAACTGTGCTACTTCAATGACTACTTTAAACGCAATGGTTGCAAAACAACTTAAAGATTTTAAAAATGAAGTTGATTTGCTTATAAACACAAAAGATTTAAAGAAAGATGAAGCAATTTTTAATGTTTTGAGAGAATACATCAAGCAAACTAAAAATATTCTTTTTGAAGGCGACGGATATAGCGAAGCTTGGCAAAATGAAGCTAAAAAGCGTGGGCTTAGCAACCATAAAACAACTCCAGATGCTTTAAAAGCTAAAGTTTCTAAAAAAGCTATGGAATTATATTCTAGTTTAGATATTATGAATCATGTAGAAGTAGAAGCTCGCTACGAAATTGAACTAGAAGAATATACAAAAAAAATCCAAATAGAAGGACGTGTTTTAGGTGATATTGCACGTAATCATGTTGTTCCAACGGCTATTAAATATCAAAATATTTTAATAGACAATGTGAAAGGTTTAAAAGAAATTTTTGGAAAAGATTTTGAATCTCAAGCAAAAGAGCAATTAGATATTATTAAACAAATTTCACATCACATTGCTGGTATTAATACAAACGTAAAACTAATGATTGATGAACGCAAAAAAGCTAATCAATTAGAAGATGTTGAAAAAATGGCTGCAGCTTATTGTAATAATGTAAAACCTTATTTTGATAT
Source organism: Flavobacterium sp. (assembly GCA_036741255.1). Lineage (GTDB taxonomy): Bacteria > Bacteroidota > Bacteroidia > Flavobacteriales > Flavobacteriaceae > Flavobacterium. The sequence goes on along the minus strand of DAINSR010000285.1, from coordinate 61 downwards.
CATAAGAAGTCATTCTGACAAGCTTGAGTTATTAGTTGATGACCAAATGTGGACTCTTCCT
>DAINSR010000284.1:0-2488 GCA_036741255.1 Flavobacterium sp. | reverse complement strand
TAAAACATGAAGCTTTCATGAAGGGGGGGCTAAATCAATAACTTGGAGTAGTGCAGTTTAATTACGGTTCAGTTTTCTGACAAAATTTTAAAACATAGGCATCAAAAATGACAAGTTCAACTATTTTTTTGTTTGAACTTTCCTTCAAAGCTAACAAATAATAAGGCTTTGAAACATTTTTATCATTAATTTTATCTATTACACCCTTTATTAGTATGCTTTTTACCGATAAAAGTTTTATGCTTTTTTTCAGGCGTATCTTTTACAAATGCTTTGTAAAATGGGGGAGAATGTGTTATTAAAAGTGTGCCTTGGGTTAATTTATTTTCAAAAGCTAATTTAACTTCTTTTTTATCAAGGCATTTGCTTTCCACCGCTGTTACCACTTTTAAAACTGTAATGTCATCTTCATTATTTCGTTTAAAATCTGTACTTTCTTTTCTTGACTTTCTTTCTAAATTCCTTTTGTCTTTATGTCTTAAGAATAGCTCCAGCTCACCGATCTCTACAACTTCTGAAAGTGTTTGAGGGACAAATTTATTAAACGAACTAATATCTTGTGTCGCCAAATAAAGGAGGTTTGAATACAAATACCAAGTTCTTGAGCTATTTTATTTGAACTAATGCCTTACTCCATGCAACGTAAGTAAGATTTACCATTTAGATTTAATTTAATATTTCACAAATAGGTTTCAGTTGTTTTACTATACCTTTTTACAATTATCATTTTTATACTGATACATCTGAACGCCTTTTTGTTTTCCAGGTTTATACACTTCTGTAGAACAACAATACGGACATTGTTTTTTACCTTTTTTTTACAACATCATCTAAAGTGTTTGTAATTAAAGCTTCTGGTAGTTTTGATCTTCAAGTAATTATTCTAAAACTTGTTTTTCGACAGCCTGAAAGACTAGGGGAAATTGACTTAATTTCTTGTATTATTTTTATTTTGCAGGATTAAAACATTTTTGCTGAATATATTAGAATTTAGCCTTAATTTTTAAACAATTTCATGGTTACTGAAATTTTGCAAATAACTTACTTATTTTTTCTTTTTCCTCATCGGCAAGTAAACTATCAACTAAAATTCTGCCGCTGTGTTCATCGGTAATTATTTTTTTTCGACCAGCAATTTCCATTTGTGTTTGGGGTGGAATGGTAAAATAAGAACCTGCTGAAGCACCTCGTTCAATAGCAACAACAGCCATACCATTTCTAACACTACTTCTAATTCTTTTATAGGCATTTAACAAGCGTTCTTCTATTTGCTTTTGGTACTCTTTAGATTTTTCAGATAAGAATGTTTCTTCTTTTTCTGTTTCTGCTAAAATTGCTTCTAGTTCAGATTTTTTGTGATTAAGGTGATTTTGTTTAATTTCTAATCGCTCTTTTGATTGTAAAATCACCTCTTTTTTATGTTCAGACGATGCTTTAAACTCTTTAATATGCTTTTCTGCTAATTGAATTTCAAGCTCCTGAAACTCTATTTCTTTTGCTAAAGAATTAAATTCTCTATTGTTTCTAACGTTTTTTTGCTGTTCTAAATATTTTTTTATGGCAGATTTGTGTTCTTCAATAGCGTTTTTTCTATCTTTTATCTTTTCATCAATTTGTTCTAAATCAAATTTTAACTTTTCTAATCGTTTGGTTAATCCGGATACTTCGTCTTCTAAATCTTCTACTTCTAAAGGAAGTTCACCTCTTACATTTCTAATTTCGTCAATTTTAGAATCGATAAGTTGTAGGGCATATAATGCTCTTAATTTGTCTTCAACACTTAATTCTTTTGTAGTCGCCATATTTTAAAAGTACTTAACTGGATTTGTATTTTTTTGTGATAAAATGATTGCAAAATTAGTAATTTTTTCTTTAAGAAAATCAACAATATAATTTTTTGTAAATCTTTCACTTTCAAAGTGTCCAATGTCGGCTAATAAAATTTGATTCTCGGCTTCAAAAAAATGATGGTATTTTAAATCTGAAGTTACATAAGCATCTGCATTTGAATGTATTACGTTTTTTATAAAACTAGCTCCAGACCCGCCTAAAACGGCTACTTTTTTTATTTTTTTCCCCAATAAAGTGCTGTGTCTTATGCCTTCACTACCTAGTTTTTCTTTAATTAATTGTAAAAATTCTGTTTCTGAAAGAGCATTTTCCAGTAAACCTACTCGTCCTAAACCTATATTTTGATGTTCGTTTTCTAAGGAGTACACCTCATAAGCTACTTCTTCATAAACGTGGTTTTCATAAAGTGCTTTTAGTATTTTTGACTTTAGATGTTTTTCAAATGTTACTTCAATTTTAACCTCTTGGGTGGTGATAAATTCAAATTTTGCCCCTATTTCTGGGTTGCTGTCTTCATTTCCCCTGTAGGTTCCAGTGCCTTGACTACTAAAACTACAATCTTCATAATTACCTATTTTTCCCGCTCCTGCACGAAACATGGCATTTCTTATTTTTTCTGCATTTTCAGGGATTGTAA
>DAINSR010000283.1:0-2498 GCA_036741255.1 Flavobacterium sp. | reverse complement strand
TTTTTATTGTATTTTTAGCTTTCATTACGAAGTCTAATGCGGATTTTGGGTTTAAAGATTTTACAAAAAATTTTCCTTTCCTTTCCTATTCAGACAATAAAAAATGGAATAGTAAAATTGCAAAAGATTATTATGTGTCCTCTACTCCTACTATGTTTTTATTAGATAATAAAAGAGAAATCTTTTTACGCCCGAATTCTGTAAAGCAAATGGATGCATGGGTTGATTGGTATTTGATTAAAAGCAAAAATAAATAAAGGCTTTTTGCAACAGCATATTTTAAAACCTTTAGGATTAACAATAGGGCTGTTTTTAACTAAAAAAGTAAGAACAACGCTATTTTAACAAACCTAATTTTTCTGCAAAATAATCACAAAAATCTTTCATGGTGGCAGTCATTTTATCATCGGCAGTGGCTCTGTTATAAGTGTTAGCCATGGCAACGAGTGTTTGATAAAAAAACTGCTTCATTTCGTCCACGGGCATGTCTTTTGTCCATAAATCTATTCGCAAAGATTCTTTTGTTTTATGATCCCAAACGGCAAGCATAATGGCTTTTGTTTCCTCTAAATCTATTCCGCCATCTTGTGCGGACCAGTTTAATTTTTCGGGAATTTTATTTTCGTCTAATTCTACTACAAACTTGATTTCTGATTTTTTGTGTGCCATTATTTTTTGGGTTTATATTTAGATTCTTCAAACAATATTTTTGCATCTAATGCTAAAAGCTCTTGTAATGAAACATCTGGATGAGCATTAGCATAACTTTTAACTATTTGCCAGCCAAGCCAAGCCCCTATTCTGCCGGGGGATTCTGGATCAATTTCTAAATAAAACTTTGAAAAAGGAGCATCACTCATAAATCGTTGTTCATTTTTTGGGTTAGAATCATATAGGAGTTTGTTTTCAATAAAATAAGTCCAAATTTCTGCTTCATTTTCAAAACACCATTTATACTTCATTTCGGTATAGGCAATTTTATCAAAGTCAGACACATCTGGAATCAAAAGATCTTTCAAATAGAGTTCCTTTCCTTTGTAAATCATCAATGATAGTAAAGTTCGATTTTTAGGGGGTGCAATTTTATCATAAGAAAAACTCCGCACTGCATCAGGGAGAATTTGTGAAGGGTTAAATTCTATTCTTTTATACTCAGGGAAGGTCTCATAAAATTGGTGCGATTCACCCAAATAACAATCAAGCGAAATGAACAAAAAATCGTTTGTTAATATTGACTTAGCCTCTACATCTACTTCAGAAATTAGCGTAATTACTCGAGGGGTTTTTGTTTCAGGAAAATAATATTTTACATGCTTGAGCAAGGTTTCAATATCATTTTCAAGAGTGCCAAGAGTGGGATATTTTTTTTGAACTTCGTTATATAATTCTCTGGAAATGGGGTCGTTTAATTTGTTAATCCACACGCTGTCTTGATATTGTTTAGGAAACAAAAAAGGATATGCCGCTTTAATTTTTCCCAAATCTTTTGGTTTGCTAGTATAAAATAATTGATCAAAACGTTCTACTTTAAATTGAACCGGAATGGCAGATATATCTAATTCTTTTTTAGTTTCGTCTTTACAAGAAACGAGTGTTAAAATTGTGAATAGTAGCAAGAAATACTTTTTCATTGGAAAAAAAATTATACTTTTATAGGTACAAATAAAGGTGCAAATATACGTTTTAAACAATTTAAACTAAACAAAAAAATGGCAGATACTACCCCATTCAACCCAGAAAAAATTAACAACCAAATTGTAAAGTGGTTATTAGACTATGCCAAAAACGCAAAAGTAAAGGGTTTTGTTGTAGGAATTTCGGGCGGAATTGATAGTGCACTTACGTCTAGCTTGTGTGCACAAACTGGTTTGCCCACTATGTGTGTGGAAATGCCTATATTTCAACCACAAAGTCATGTAAACAGAGCCAATGAGCATATCAATCAACTGAAAAAAAGATTTAAAAATGTTATTGATGAGCGAGTAGATTTAACTCCAATATTCCAACTTTTTACAAATGCTGTTCCAGTTGTTAGTGATGAAAAAGCGGTTAACTTATCCTTAGCAAACACCAGATCAAGATTGCGAATGACAACTTTATATTACTTGGCAGGAATACACGGATTTTTAGTGGCAGGAACTGGAAATAAAGTAGAAGATTTTGGGGTGGGATTTTATACTAAGTATGGTGATGGAGGTGTGGATATTAGTCCGATTGCAGATTTACTGAAAAGTGAAGTGCGGTTATTAGCCGCATACGTGGGAGTTCCTGAGAGTATTTTAATAGCCAAACCTACTGATGGATTATTTGAAGATGATAGAAGTGATGAAGACCAACTGGGGGCTAGTTATGAAGAATTAGAATGGGCTATGGCTCAACTAGAAGCAGGAAAGTCTAGTTCTGATTTTATGGGACGAGAAGCGGTTGTTTTTGATATTTTTAAGCGTTTAAATATGGCAAACCAACACAAAATGAAACCTATACCAGTTTGTAAGATC
>DAINSR010000282.1:0-2521 GCA_036741255.1 Flavobacterium sp. | reverse complement strand
ACAAAACCATAAAAATAGTTTTCAAATAATGCTGTTATAGTTAGAATAGCTAAAGAGATAAATGATGTAGATTTATTTTAGTTTATACAACAAAAGCAATTTATTACTGAAAACTATTAAACCCTAAAACTGGAATTAAAAAAAGAATTAACCAAACACACAAAAGTGCATAGTTTTAACTATTTTTGAAATCAATAAAAAGACAGTAAATAAATGAAGATTATTTCTTATAACGTCAATGGCATCAGGTCTGCCATTTCAAAAGGCTTTTTAGAGTGGTTGCAGCAAGCCAGTCCAGATGTAATTTGCTTACAAGAAATTAAAGCCACACAAGATCAAATACCCACACAAGACATTGCCACAGCAGGCTACCCTTATCAATACTATTTTTCTGCCCAAAAAAAAGGGTATAGCGGTGTGGCAGTATTGTGCAAAACAAAACCAAATCATGTTGAATATGGCACCGGCATAGAACACATAGACCATGAGGGGCGTGTGCTTCGAGTAGATTTTAAAACACTCTCTGTCATGAGTCTATATTTGCCCTCAGGAACAAACATAGAACGACTAGACCACAAATTTATGTTCATGAACGATTTTCAAAACTACATTAACACCCTCAAAAACACACATCAAAAACTAGTCATTTGTGGTGATTATAATATTTGTCATCAAGCCATAGACATTCATGACCCCATTAGAAACAAAACCGTATCTGGATTTTTACCCGAAGAGCGTGCCTGGCTAGAAGCTTTTATGCAATCTGGTTTTATAGACACCTTCAGGCACTTTAACTCACAACCGCATCACTACAGCTGGTGGAGTTACAGAGCAGGAGCCAGAAAAAACAATAAAGGCTGGCGCATTGATTATTGCTTGGCAACAAAAAATCTAGAACCACAACTATCAAAAGCATTAATACTCCCACAAGCAAATCATTCAGATCATTGCCCTGTGGTACTAGAACTAATAGAATAATATTTAAAAGCTAATCGTGCTGTCCCTTACAATCTTTTTGCAAAAACAGCGTTTTTTCTAACAATAAAAAGAGCTTCTAAGGTCGCTTTTTTTATAGTAACAAAAAAGAGCCGTTTTTCACAAAAAGTATTTTCAGTACCATCACGGCTAGGGCAATAGTATAAACAATAAAAAATAATAAAATGATAAAAAAAGTAATCCTTGGTTTAATAATCCTTAGTTTAACAACCGCATGCGTGTCAAAAAAAATCTATAACGATTTAGAAAGCAAACTAACCGAAGTTAAAAAAGAACGCAACAACCTGCTCGATGAAAACACCCTTTTGCAAAAAGAAAAAAATGCACTTGCCACACAGCTCAGTGATTTGCAATCAATGTATAACAAAACAAAAGCAGAACGAGACAAACTAGCCAATGATTTTGCCGCCACAAAAAATAATTATGACCAGCTAAAAACATCTTACAACGCACTAGAACAAGACAGCAACAAAGCCCTAACGGCAAATATCAATAAGAACCGAGAACTCCTTGCCGAGTTAGATGCCAAGCAAAAAGTTTTAAACGCAGAACAAGAACGTTTAAACAAACTCAAAAAAGATTTAGAAACCAGTTCAAAACGACTCAACGAACTAGAACAGCTTGTAGCCGCAAAAGATGCAGGCATGAAAAAATTAAAAGACAATTTATCAAAGGCATTAAACGCTTTTGAAGGAAAAGGACTCACCGTGGAACAACGAAACGGAAAAGTTTATGTTTCCATGGAAAACAAATTACTATTTGAATCTGGCAGCTGGACAGTGGGTCAAGAAGGGAAAAAAGCCGTAGCCGCCCTCTCAAAAGTACTAGGCGAAAACCCAGATATAGCCGTTTTAATAGAAGGACACACAGACAACGATAAAATAACAGGCAATATAAACGGGGTGCAAACAAACTGGGATTTATCAACAAAAAGAGCCACAGCCATTGTTACCTTACTATCAGAAAACAAAGCCATAGACAAAAAAAACCTAACCGCAGCCGGAAGAGGAGAATTTGCCCCCATAGCCTCTAATGACACAAACGATGGCAAAGCAAAAAACCGCAGAATCGAAATTATTTTAACCCCTAAATTAGACGAAATTTCTAAAATGCTAGAAGAGTTTTAAACCCAATTTTTATACCAATAACATTTGTAAAATAGTCCAATAGTTTATGGTATAATGCCGATATAGTATGAAAATAGTCCATTTTTCTTGGACTATATTGAATACATAATCGGTATTAAAACCACTTTAATTTACACCGAAGTGAGCAACAAAAGTATCCGAAAAATAACTAGTCCATTGGATAATTTGTAAAACAAATTTTATTATTTTTGAAACGTGTAAAACAAACACGCCACCGACAACACAAAAAAACGCATTGCGTTTTTTTAGATTGTCGGTAGTAAATCATTAAAAATCAAATAATTAAATGTATTGCAACTTTTGGAGTTGCGTATATTTATGAGTTGCTACGCAATTATGACATAAAAACCGGATAAACATAACGTAAAAGAGGAATG
>DAINSR010000281.1:0-2567 GCA_036741255.1 Flavobacterium sp. | reverse complement strand
GACTATATTGAATACATAATCGGTATAATTACTAGGATTATATCAAGAATAATTAAAAACAAAAAATCGTAATTACTTAAATATAAAGTAATTACGATTTTTATAATTGGATTCGGAAAGTTTTTCAGCCCCCCCCTACTACGTAATCGTTGATATCGTAACGAAACGATTTTATTAGATTGAAGTTTGACATAATGATTAGCTTAAAATTCTTTTACAAATTTAAAACCCATGTGTGCAACAGAGCTGTATTAGTTTTCTTTAACCAATTCCTGCATTATGATTTATCTCTTCAATCAATTGAATAACCTTAACTAATTTATCTTCTTCTGGAAAAACACCAATAATACCATTATCATCTTGGTCATTAAAAGGTGCTTGTGTTAACATGGTTTTGTCTAGCACACCATTTTTGTTTAAATAATCAATAATTTTTTGAATAAACGTTATTTGATTGGCATTTAAATTGGCTTGTTGAATAAAGATTGCAAAGTGCTTTTGTGCGGCTTCAATGTCTAATCCAATTATCTTTCTAACAAACTTACCTAGAGGTTGTTCCTCATATTCTGTGAATAAACGGTCTTTACTCTCTGCTTCTTGCATAAGAAATTCTTCTAAAAGCTCTAGTTCTTTTGTGGTTACAGGGACATTTTTATACAATTTATCTATAACCAAATGATTTTTATTTTTTCTAATGAACGATTCTACTCGGTCTTTATAGCTTTGTAATTTGGTATATCCCCCAATAATATCTTTCTCTTGAACTTCATCATGTGGCAGATCATCAGTGAAATCAGCATAAATAGGTTTCTCTTTGTTTTCGTCTTTTAGAAACTGTATTAAATTGCGAAGTTCCTTTCTTGTTTTTTCTAATTGATGTAATGAAATATTTTGCCAAAATTCATCTGCTATAACCGCATTAATCGTTGCTATTTTACTTGCAACTGCAGGAATATTTCTTTTGGTAAACAATAAATTAGCGATATTATGAATGTTTTCAATATAGCGTACTTGTTTTTTACTTTGTTGTAATATTGCTAATTCTAATTGATAGACAATTAGATCAAAACGTTTTGCTAATTCATCTGTATCCTCAGTATATGCTACTAAATGTGATATATTTTGCTGAATTTCTAACGCATCACTTTGGCTTAATGCATTCCAATTTTCTGTGTTTTTAAACTTATTTACATAACGTAAATGTTTTTTAACTTCGAAACGATTCGTATCTAATTGATTGATTTTTTCAAAAAGGCTTTGTTTGTAAAGTTTGGCAACCTCATCATCTTGTTCAGATGCTTCTGGATTGTTTTGTATGCTTACAATAATATCTAATTGGGCTTCAAACAATAACTGATGTAATGGTTTTGCCACAGTTGGATTATATCCATCAGGGAAGTCTTCAAAAAATTCAAAATTGCCACAAATGTCAAAGATTAAAAAGAATTCTTTGTTTTTACCTGAACCAAAAATATTTGGACATAAACGTGTTCCTCTTCCAATCATTTGCCAATATTTTGCATACGATTTTACTTCTTTGAAGAATACCAAGTTTAATACTCTAGGTGCATCAACACCTGTATCCATCATATCTACTGAGACTGCAATTTGAGGGTCTTTTTCGTCTCCTTTATCAAAACAAAAACGTTCCAGTAAATCTTGTGCTTTATCTTCGTAATTATCAATTACTCTTAGAAATTTACCTCCATATTCCGGATAATTTTTATTAAAACGTTCTTCTATAAAAATAGCATGTGGGTGATTTTTTGCAAAAATGATGGTCTTTCCTAATTTATCACCGCTTTCAATTTTTTGGCCATTTTGCATGAGATACTCTAACACTTTATCTACTGTGTCTTCATTGAATAAGAAGGAATTGACTTTACTTTTAGCAATTTCGGGAATACCTGTATCCAAATCATCTCCTTTAATACCGAATAGTTCTTCAAAGCGTATTTTATCACGTTCACTTAATTCTGAATATTTTACTCCTTGACGAGGAAATTTCAATGGAATTTTAAAAGCTTTTGGAGGTACTAAAAATTTAGCTTCCACAGCTTGGTTTAGCTCATAAGCAAACGTAGGGTTATCATCTTCAATTTGAAATAAATGATAGGTATTTCGGTCTAAATCTTTTTTTGGAGTTGCTGTTAAGCCTATTAAAATAGCATCGAAATAATCGAAAATGGCTTGGTATTTTTGATATACCGAACGGTGAGCTTCATCAATAATTATCACATCAAAATGACCTATGCCATAAAAACGTTCCTCTTCCGTTTTAAGGTTGTCAATTTTATTCATGATGGTTGGATAAGTAGAAAACACTAGTCTTGTATTGTTATCTTCTTTCTCCTTGGTTAAATCGATGGCACTCAAATGAGGTAAATGCTCTTTGAAGGCGTTTTTAGCTTGCGTTACTAATGCATTTCTATCTGCTAAAAATAAGACTCTTTTAGCCCAGTTGCATTTAGTAAACATTTCTACTATAGCTGCAGCGGTTCTTGTTTTACCGCTACCTGTTGCCATTACTAATAACGCTTTTCTATTTCTCCCTTTAAGTTTGTTAT
>DAINSR010000280.1:0-2600 GCA_036741255.1 Flavobacterium sp. | reverse complement strand
AACTAAATGACCCTCAATGCCCACCTGCCCACCAATCATGCAGTTTTTACCTATTTTAGTAGATCCTGCAATACCTGTTTGTGCTGCTATAACAGTGTTTTCATGAATATCTACATTGTGTGCCACTTGAATGTGGTTGTCTAATTTTACACCTTTCCTTATAAATGTGGAACCTAGAGTGGCTCTGTCAATAGTTGTATTTGCACCTATTTCTACATTATCTTCTATAACAACATTTCCTATTTGTGGTATTTTTTTAAATGTGCCATCTTCTTGAGGGGCAAAACCAAATCCGTCTGACCCTATAATACTCCCCGAGTGAAAAGTGCAATTATTTCCTATTTCAGTTTCTGAATATACACGAACTCCAGCAAAAAAAATGCAGTTATCACCAATTCTAACATTATCACCGATAAATGTATTGGGATAAATTTTTACATTTTCTCCAATGATTACATTTTTACCCACATAACAAAAACTCCCCAAGTACAAACCATTTCCATATACCACATTTTCAGACACAAACGATGGCTGTTCAATGCCTGATTTCATTAATTTTACTTGATTGTAATATTCTAAAAGGGTGGTAAAAGATTTGTAAGCATCTTCAACCTGAATTAAATTAGTAGAAATTTCTTGCTCTGGAACAAAATCATGATTCACTATTGTTATAGTAGCTTGTGTGGTATAAATATAATTATTGTATTTTTTATTCGCTAAAAACGTTAATGAACCTGGCGTTCCTTCTTCAATTTTTGATAATTTATATACCTCAGCGTTAGGGTCTCCTAATACGGTGCCATTTAAAATAGATGCAATTTGAGATGCTGTGAATTTCATATAAATTTTATTATCCCATTTTGTAAATAAAAACAAATGGTACTGAGATATTTTTTTATTTGATTTTACAAAAATATAAAATTATATCAATTTTTTGCTAATTAGCTAATTCTTTTGGGTAGCAAATAAAATATTTTGTTACAGCTTTTGACAATGCTTTTAAACTCAGCTGATCATGGGCTTCATCTACATATTCTACTGTGCCATCTTTTTTTAGTATAGAAATGGGATTGTTTTTTGTGCTATAAGCCTGATTTTTAATTTTTCCCATAAAAATAAAATAATCAGTTTCAAGGGTAGATGTTTTATATGCCGACTGAAACATATCTTTAAAATTTTGTATTGTTTCCTGACTGGGTTTGTCTTTCAGTATTTGAATTTTCAACAAATCTCTATTTATAATCATTTTTGACAAAGACGACAAAACAAAATCGTTGTGAAATTGCCAATTTTTAATAGCACTCATTACATCAAAATCATCTAAAAGTGAAAAAGTGTTTAGCGTATCTGTTGAAAAATATTGAGAGGTTATTTTATTTTTTAAGAAATACTGAAGGGGTTCACTGCAATTTAAAACCATACCTAATTGAGTAAGTTCTTTAGCTCTTTTTAAAATTTTTGTTAAAATAAGTTCGGCAACAACACTTGTTTTATGCAAATAGGCCTGCCAGTACATTAGGCGTCTTGCCATTAAAAATTTCTCTACTGAATATACTCCTTTTTCTTCAATTACAAGTATATCGTTTTTAACATTCATCATTTGAATGAGCCTATCACTATTCACATTTCCTTCGGCAACACCACTGTAAAAACTATCGCGTCGCAAATAATCCATTCTATCCATATCAAGCTGACTAGAAATGAGTTGCAACATAAATTTTCGATGGTATTGTCCTGTAAAAATTTTAATTGCGAGAGATAATTCCCCTTTAAACTCATTGTTTAACTGCTCCATAAATAGAAGCGAAAGCTGTTCGTGATGTACATTTTCTACAATACTATGCTCCATAGCATGACTGAAAGGACCATGCCCAATATCATGCAACAAAATAGCGATGAGAAGAGCGTTTTCTTCTTGAGCAGATATTTCAACATTTTTTGAACGAAGTGTTTGAATAGCATTTTGCATTAAATGCATACAACCTAGTGCATGATGAAAGCGTGTGTGATGAGCTCCAGGATATACTAAATACGTTAATCCCATTTGCGAAATTCTTCGGAGGCGCTGAAAGTAAGGATGTTGAATTAAATCGTATAAAAGTGGATTAGGTATAGAAATAAAACCATAAATAGGGTCGTTAAAAATCTTTAATTTATTGATTGTCTTCACAGATTTTTTTTGTAAAAGTACTTAATTTGCACTTAGTGATAAAAATGATTTGTATTTTTTTTGTAAGAGCAATTACAAAAAGTGGCACAAGGTTTACTCACTAATTTTCTCTAAAAAAAATGTATATTGAGAGCATAATCAAATCATAGAGCGTGGGAACTTTTGCCACACTGCTGTTTCCTACTTTATGAATGCTCATAGGCATAACATCATGGGGGACAGTTTTTTTGAATAATTTATAAAAACGATTGATTATAGCTTCATCCATTTTTTCATTTGCCTGATGAATCAATATTTTTTTCAAAGCATTGATTTTTAAGTTATTAGAAGTTGAAAAATCTATTTTAGGGTGTCCCGCCTACTTTTTTTCATTAATTTTGCTATATGTTTGTTAGGAAAAAGAAAAATAAGTCTGGTAGCATCAGCGTTC
>DAINSR010000279.1:0-2624 GCA_036741255.1 Flavobacterium sp. | reverse complement strand
AGCACTGAATGCCCTGCAAATAAAATGGTTTATAGTTTTTCAGCAGACCCTAAATTAATAAGCACTACACCACATCAAGTAATAACAAAAAAACAGCCACAGATTCATCATTTTTTAGTAATCTTTTAAATTGTGAATCTGTGGCAAAATTTAGTAAAGTTTGAAGCTTTGCATTCAATACAATTCTTATTTTACTCTTTTATATTGGCAACAGCTATGAAGATTATTATATGCTTCGTCTTTTGCTTTTGCTAATTCTGTGTCATGACCTACACCCGCAACAGCTTTTGCTATATCTGGAACGGAACATTTTGATTCATCAATAATCATGAAAATACTACCCAAATTAGCATCCCACTTGGCACTTTTAACCCCTTTTACAGAATAAGCCGCTTTTTCAATGCGTTTTTTGCAAATATCACAATTACCTGCAACTTTGAGTTCTACTTTTTTGTTTTTAGCTTTCATTTTTAATGGCTCTTGAGCTTGAGTGGAAAGACCAACTAAAGAGAGAAACAGTAATAAAATTATTTTTTTCATTGGTGTGTGTGTTAAATTAATATTATTTGATTTTGATTTTATTTGTATTACTTGATTTTAAATCGCAAACCTGCATAAAACATTTGTCCAAAAATAGGTCCATAAACCATACTGCTATCAAAATAAGTACCAAAAGGATTGTTTGCACCCACAATAGCATTTTTTTGAATATAATTCCCAATGTTTTCACCCCCAATATATACTTCAAAAGTATTAGAAAATACCTTTGTGATTTGTGCATTTACAACTCCAAAAGCTGCTCCATATTTATTTAATCGATATTCGGGCAGGTTTGTAGCGGTTATGGGCAGGCGTTGCTTTCCAAGCCAGTTATAAGTAGCATCAAACTTCCACTGCTGTCCTCTATTTAAAACAGATGTTTCATAAGCCAAATTTACAAAAAACCGATGTTTAGCCAACAAAGATCTTTGTAAATTACCCACAAGAAAATCTGTGTTTACGTCATAATATTTATAAGCCGTTTTTAAATTAAGGCGGTGTTTTAATTCAATGTTATATTCTAATTGAAATGAATGTGCAACACTTGTACCTTTTAGATTATAAAAAAGAACTTGCTGTGGACTAAAATCTACATCTATAACAGCTTGATTTTTAAAATCGGTTTTATAATAGTCTATTATAATTTCAGAGTTTTTTCCAAATAATTTAAAATTTTGAATAAAACTTAGTCCAAAATTCCATGCTATTTCTGGATTTAATCCATATAATTTGCCATCGTTATTTAAAATTGAAAAAGATCTATTAGAAGCAAAAAGTTGTTGGTTTTCAGCAAAAATATTAGCGGCACGTTTTCCTCTACCTGCAGAAGCTCTCAAAACAGCATCTTTCCACGGATTGTATCTAAGGTGCAATCTTGGAGTTACAAAAGTGCCTAGTCTGTTGTGATTATCTACCCTAAGTCCGGCAACAACTTGAAAATTGCTCAAATTATCAAAATTATATTCAAAAAAAGCACCAGCAGCATTATCCACTCTTGAAAAATCTTTTGAAAAATTTACGGATACAAACTCTTTAAATTTGTCATAGGTAAAGCTAACACCCGTTGAGAATTTATTTTTTGTATTAGAAATAATAGAGCTAAAAATTAAATTAGAGTACCAACTTTTTTGATTTATATTGTATTGATTTAGACCAAAATAAGATTCTTGTTCATGAGACTGAAAAGAGTTTTGAAAGCCAATACTTTGATAAGGCATGTTTGGAAATACATATCCTGTTTTATTAGAAACCTCATACTTTTGTGTATGAATTTCGCTACCCCATGAATTGATTGTCAATTTGTCTGTTTTTGGATTAAAATTGACTTGACCTGCTTGTTTTTCGTCATTCATATATTTTAAATTAAAAAAACTAACAATCCCTGTTGAAGCATCTGTATATTGCCAACGGTTTAATAAATTAATTTGTTTGCCCAGCGGATTATCTAAAAAACCATCTTTATTCATGTCAAATTTTCCCAAACGTGTGTTTCCGTGTACAAATAAGGTTGAACTAAGTTTTTCTGAAAATTTAGTATTAAAATGAGTATTCATTTCATATCGTTGACTTCCATCTCCATAGAAATTTAAAAAAAACGGAATATCATTATTAGGTTTTAAAATTTCATAATTGATTTGTCCCGAAATACTTTCATATCCGTTGACAACACTCCCCGCTCCTTTTGTAATTTGAATACTTTCTACCCAAGTGCCGGGAACAAACGACAATCCATAAGCCTGAGAAGCCCCTCGAACTGCTGGGATATTTTCTTCGGCAATAAGGATATAGGGACTTGTTAAACCTAGCATTTTAATTTGTTTGCTGCCTGTTATAGCATCTGAAAAATTAACATCTATTGAAGGATTTGTAGTAAAACTTTCAGAAATATTACAACAAGCTGCTTTCAGCAATTCCTTTTGTCCCATGGTTTGCACATTCGTAACTTTAAAGAGTGAATGCTCTGTGCTTTTTTTTGTTTTAGAAAGAGTTATTGCATCAAGCTCTTGCACAGCCGTTAATTGAATGTTTAAGAAAGAATCATCTGTTACTTCAATTTTCTTTGAATTGTAACCCACATAACTAAC
>DAINSR010000278.1:1409-2643 GCA_036741255.1 Flavobacterium sp. | reverse complement strand
ACTTTATCATTCAAGCAATTTGATGACTAATAATTTATTTAAAAAATGCTTACAAAAAGAATAATTCCATGCTTGGATATAAAAAATGGGAGAACCGTAAAAGGAATCAATTTTTTAGATTTAAAAGATGCCGGAGACCCCGTTGAACTAGCTAAACAATATACAAAAATGGGGGCTGATGAATTGGTCTTTTTAGATATTTCTGCCACTGAGGAACAACGAAAAACATTAGTAGCATTAGTAAATAAAGTTGCAAAAGCAATTAACATACCGTTTACTGTTGGAGGTGGTATCAGTTCAGTTTCTGATGTGTCTGTTTTATTAAAAAATGGAGCAGATAAAGTTTCTGTAAATTCTTCGGCAGTAAAAAATCCAGAATTAATTAACCAATTGGTTTTAGAATTTGGCAGTCAGTGCATTGTAGTTGCCATAGATGCTAAATGTATTGCTGGAGAGTGGTTAGTTCATTTAGTAGGTGGAAAAGTACCCACTTCCATTCGACTTTTTGATTGGGCAATAGAAGTTGAAAAAAGAGGTGCAGGCGAAATTTTATTTACCTCTATGAATAACGACGGTACAAAAAACGGATTTGCTAATGATGCACTAGCTACGCTATCAAAATGCGTCAATATCCCCATAATTGCCTCTGGCGGTGCTGGAACAATGCAACACTTTGCAGATACATTTATTCAGGGAAAAGCTGATGCTGCACTGGCTGCAAGCGTATTTCATTTTCAAGAAATAGAAATTCCAGTTTTAAAAGAATTTTTAAAAGAACAAAACATTGCCATTAGACAATAAACAAAATAACATTTGACTATTTATTAATTTTCTGAAAAAAATAGTATGAACATAAACTTCTCAAAAAACAACAACGGATTGATACCCGCTATCATTCAAGACAATGAAACTAAGAATGTTTTGATGCTGGGATATATGAATCAAGAAGCATTACAACACACTTTAGAAACAAAAAAAGTAACGTTTTTTAGTCGAACCAAAAATAGATTATGGACAAAAGGCGAGGAGAGTGGTCATTTTTTAGAATTAGTTTCTATAAAAGAAGATTGTGATAATGACACGCTTTTAGTACAAGTAAATCCGGCCGGACCTACTTGTCATACGGGTTTAGATACTTGCTGGCAAGAGCTTAATAATCAATACTATGGGTTTTTAACAAAACTAGAAAACACCATTCAAAGTAGAAGAGAAAATGAAGATTCAAAAAGTAGTT
>DAINSR010000278.1:0-1399 GCA_036741255.1 Flavobacterium sp. | reverse complement strand
TAATCAACTGTGATGTTGTAAAATTTGCAAAGGGCATCAATAAAGTTGCCCAAAAAGTAGGAGAGGAGGCAGTTGAAGTTGTTATTGAAGCAAAAGATAATAATAACGATTTATTTTTAAACGAGAGTGCAGATTTACTTTTTCATTATTTAATTTTGCTTCAGGCAAAAGGATTCAAATTAGATGATGTGGTTTCAATTTTAAAAAAACGAGAAAAATAATTAATTTAAACAGCTAATTTTAAGTAGATTTCAAATGCAATATCACACAAAAAAATGGGTAAAACCAGAAGATTTGAATCCAAATGGCTCACTATTTGGTGGAAAACTGCTTGCATGGATAGACGAAGAAGCTGCAATATATACTTGTGGCTTACTCAATAATCAAAAAGTGGTTACTAAATTTATGACTGAGATTAATTTTATGAGCTCAGCAAAACAAGGTGATATTATTGAAATAGGTATTGAAGTAACAAAATTTGGTCGAACTTCAATTAGTCTTCGATGCCACGTTAGAAACAAAATGACTCATGAAACCATCATCACTATTGAAAATATTACATTAGTAAATCTTGATGAATTTGGCAAACCAACACCACATAACAAAACAGATGATAACACAACACAATCTTAAGTTTCAAAAAAATGCCAAACCACCACGTTTTATTGTGAAAAAATCATTTTTAGTGCAATGAAATCATTACTTATCAATAGCACCCAAAACACGCTTCATAAAATCATTTAAAGCCGTTTTTTTATCTTTTCCATCTTCCTTAATCATTTTATGCACCTCAAGAGCTCCATACATATTTGAAATTAACTCGCCAATGACGTCTAATTCTTCATCTTTTAAAGAAGAAACTTCAGTTAGATTTTCTAAAACATCAATGGTTTCAATAATATAATCTTGGTCATTATCTTCTATAAATTGTGTAAGCTGTTTTATAACAGGTAATTTCATTGTTTATATATTTTTACTTATCTATGGACTCGAACAAATTAAATGGAGGAAACCAAAAAACTAAGTATTTTAATTGATTACTTCTTTAACTAAATCTGTTAAAACCTCAATTTTGTTTGTTTGTGTTTGATTTACAAATTTACCGTTTTTAAATGTTGCAAATGTGGGTAAATTATCAACATTGGCTAATTTTCTTGACTCAGGAAATTTCTCTGCATCAACCATTATGAAAGGAGTAGATTCATATTGAGAAGCCAGCATTTTAAATTTTGGCTTCATTATTCTACAATTACCACACCAAGTAGCAGAATATTGAACGACTACTGTGTCGTTTGTAGCTATAACTTCTGCCAAATTGTCTTTTTCTATTTCTGTAAACATTTTTTAATTTTTATTCAAGGCCCCTCTAAAAACTGCTTTTTATTGCAAGATAGTCTTT
>DAINSR010000277.1:1596-2657 GCA_036741255.1 Flavobacterium sp. | reverse complement strand
ACTGTGGTTTTTACATTGAAGAATTTGTGTATCTGGTATAGGATTTATGAAATGTTTTATTTTCAGTCTTTTCACATGTATGGGGTAATTTTTACAGCCGTTTTTATTGGGGTTATAGGCGTACAATTATTTAAGAAAAAGGAAATTAAAGGATATAAAGGTGCTGCAATTGAATTTGTGGATAAGGAAAAGACATTTTACAGATACTTTATAGGCGGAATAATGTTTGGTCTTGGTTGGGCATTAGTAGGATGTTGTCCTGGTCCTATTTTTGTTTTACTAGGAGCTGGAATATTTCCTGTAATTGTGGTTTTGTTAGGAGCCTTGTTAGGAAATATTTTATACGGAATTTTAAGAAACAAACTACCTCATTAATTTGTTATTTGAAGAGTTTTTTAATGTTTTTAAATAAAATTTACAAACTATTAATTCATTTTGCGGTGCCATTCATCTTAAGCTTTAAATATTTATCAGGATTATTCAATTTTAGTTGCTTTTAAACATAGGTAAAAAACACATTTTTGAATTCAAGAATCAATACTATAATTTATTAAATATCAATTAGTTAAAAATTTTAACCCATGAAAAAAATCACATTTTTTATTGCTACTTTGTCAATTACATTAACTGCCATGGCACAGTTTACACAAAAACCTTTATTATATGCATACAATGCTCTTGAGCCTTATATAGATGCACAAACCATGGAGATTCATTTCAGCAAACATCATGTGGCATATATTACAAATTTGAATAAGGCATTAGCAGGAACACCAAATGAGAAATTAAGTTTGAATGAAATTTTTGCCAAAGTTTCCACCATGACTCCAGCAGTCAGAAATAATGCGGGTGGTCATTATAATCATGAATTGTTTTGGTCTATTTTAACACCAGAAATGAATACTAAAATGTCGGCCAAGTTAGAAAAAGCTGTGATAGAAACTTTTGGCAGTTTAGAGGTTTTAAAAGAAAAAATAAATGCTGCAGGTGCCACTCGTTTTGGTTCAGGGTGGGCGTGGTTGTCTGTAACAAACGATGGTAAACTAGTGGTGAGTTCCACT
>DAINSR010000277.1:0-1586 GCA_036741255.1 Flavobacterium sp. | reverse complement strand
GCTAATCAAGATAATCCGTTGATGGATGTGGTAGATGTTAAAGGAACTCCTATACTAGGAATTGATGTTTGGGAACATGCTTATTATTTAAAATATCAAAATAAAAGAGGTGATTATTTATCTTCTATTTGGAGTGTGATTAATTGGACTGAGGTAAGTAAAAGATATAAAGAGGCACTGCCAAAAATTGA
Source organism: Flavobacterium sp. (assembly GCA_036741255.1). GTDB lineage: Bacteria > Bacteroidota > Bacteroidia > Flavobacteriales > Flavobacteriaceae > Flavobacterium. The sequence continues at coordinate 1,395 of DAINSR010000277.1, read as the reverse complement.
TGTTTTTGCTTCTTGGGGAGAAGTAAAATCTTTTGAAAAAGTGATTTCTGAAGTTTATAGTTCTGATGAAGTTAAAAAAATACAGCTCTTTAAAGAAAAAAGCAACGAAATTACTACTAAGGCAAACGCAATTAAAATTTCAAAAATCCCTGTTGAGTTTCAAAAGAAAGAAATTTTATCTGCTGTTAATAAATTAGCAAAAGAGAGTAAATCATTGGACAAATTAGTAAAATCAAAAGCTTCTGACACAAAAATTAGCACTGCATTATCTGGTTTACAAACCACGTTTCAAACCATTGTAAGGTTGAGTACGCCTGCAGAGGAATAGAAATTAATGCAATTTGATTTTTTAATTTTAGAGGTGTTTTTTAGTAAATATTTTCAATAGTAACGAATTGTTGCGTTAAGGATGGTAGCGGCATCCTTTTGTGAAACGCTAGTGGAACAAAAGATATAGCGAACAGCCTGACTCGCCTTAGCGAAGGAACGCCCTAAAAATGTTTTTACTGGGTATTTTTTTGGGTACTACTTTAGTAATTTGTATCATAAATTTTTAAAACACATTTATGGATTAACTAATTTGTAATGAGATGATTAATTCAAAAAATATTACTTTTTCTTACCATAGCGAACAGGTTTTTTACTTTCCTGATTTATATTGTGAGGCGGGCAATACATTATTAATTACGGGAGATTCTGGAAAAGGGAAAACAACTTATCTTCAAATTTTAGCAGGAATGTTGCGTCCTAAAACGGGGGAGGTTGTGGTTGATTCTACAAATATGGTGTTACTTTCTGAAAAAGCTTTAGATAAATTTAGAGGAAAACATATTGGAGTGGTGTTTCAAAAATCTTATTTTATAAGTCCTTTGACGGTTTTAGAAAATTTAGAAATGGCAAGTTGGTTAGCATCGGGCAAGAAAAATACCCAAAAAGCCAAAAAACTACTACAACAATTAGACATTGAGTGTAATGCTTTTAAACTGCCAGGGCAACTAAGCATGGGGCAGCAACAACGCGTTTCAATAGCACGTGCCTTGATGAATGAGCCTAAAGTGCTGCTGGCAGACGAACCCACATCGAGCTTAGATGATAAAAATGCCGCAAAAGTAATTGAATTGCTTTCATCTTTATCAAAGGAATATAAGGCGGCATTGTTGATTGTTACGCATGATAATAGAATTAAGGAAAAGTTTATCAATAAAATTACGCTGGTATGATTGCAACATTAGCATGGAAAAATATTTGGTATAAGCCCTTAAACACGGTTTTAAGTATTGTTTTGCTTTCGTCTAGTGTGGCCATTATTACCGTTTTAATTTTGTTAGAAAAGCAATTTGAAGAACAATTTTCTAGTAACATGGAGGGCGTAGATTTAGTAATGGGGGCTCAGGG
>DAINSR010000276.1:0-2663 GCA_036741255.1 Flavobacterium sp. | reverse complement strand
TGGTCTTGGCAATTTGGTAAAATCATCATTAAGGAAGTCAAATTGAAAAACGTGGTCGTCTAATAAGTTCGCACCGTTTTTTATACGGTCGTGCATTACTTCAACGTCTTGGCTGTCTAAAGTTGAAGCCCAAACATTATACTTGTTTGTAAGACCTGCAAGCAAGTTGCCTGTGCCCGCGGCACAGTCCCATATATAATACTCATCTTGCCAGTCTTCACCTAAAACGTCTGTCAAATATTTTTGTGAAAGTTCAACCCAAATTTGCGGCGTAAAAAAACTTCCTTTTCGTTCTCTTACGTCTTGCGGAACAAGTAAATCTCTACGTTCTACAATGTAATCCCAGTATTCTTCTTTTGGTGGTCGGTCGTATTTGTTCCAAAATTGCGTGTGGGCAACTTGCTTGTCTTTGAAATCAGTCCGTTTACTGCTAAACATTCCTGCTTCATCTAATTTTCTATCGAGTTCGTAATGGTCATGTTTTAATAAAACAAAAAGTTTTTCCTTTAAAGTGTTGTTTTCTTGTGAAAGAAGGTCGGCAAGATAAAAGTCTCCGTCAATAATTCCGGTTTTCTTTGCAATGTCCCAGTTTACGGTTATGGTCGGTTTTACAGCCTGAAGCCATTTGTTGTAAATGACCATAAAATTGTTCTTGTCAATTTTCGTTTTGGTCAATCCGAATTTGCCGACAATGAAATTCTTCTTAATGAATTTATTTAGTTCTTGGTCGTCATTCAAAAAGTTAAAAAGTAGTGCTTTGCTGTCAATTACTGTTTTTACTTTTTCGTGAATGAGTTTAAACTCTTTTGTTGTGTGGTTTGAAGGAGTTACATTCCAGTTGAAGTCATTTGTGTAAAAAACTTCGTGAATGCTGTTGTAAGGAATAAAAGCAATTTTTTCTCCGTCAAATGCTCCTAACATTGCTGGTGGCAAAAACTTGTCAAAAGTTCTTGCTTTTCCAATTGTCAAGATTAGCTGAACGATAGAATTGTAAATGTCCGAAGAGCCTTTTTTTGCTTCTGCCCAAAGTAGATATTCTTGCTCAAAAAGTTCCTTTTGGCTTTGGTGCATACAAACACAAAAGTCCACGTTGCCAATTATTTTAGTGCAGTCGTAGAGCCAAAAGTAGTCTTGTGCTACTTTGTTTTTTAGTTCTTCTTCTCTTATGTTTTGGTACTTCATTTCTTGTCTATGTTCGTCTGTTAGGATGTCGTCTTACAAATTGGTGGCAACAAAAAGTTTGCTGCAAGCAAAAAGCAACAAATTAAAACTTATAAATGTTTAACATGCAGGTAATTGAATGTGGTTTTATAGATTATGTTGCGTGAGGGGTTGTAGCGGCATCCTTTTGTGAAACGATAGTGAAACAAAAGATATAGCGAAAGACCCGACCCTAAATGTTTCCATTAAAAAACATTTAGGGGCACGTCTATATTTAAAATTAAGATTTAAACTAATTTTTGAGCTATTAAATACTCGGCTATTTGAATAGTATTTGTGGCAGCACCTTTTCTTAAATTATCTGCAACAACCCACATATTTAATGTATTAGCCTGACTTTCATCTCTGCGAATTCTACCTACAAAAACATCGTCTTTTCCTTGTGCAAATAAAGGCATAGGGTATGAAAATGTTTCTAAATTGTCTTGAACAGTAACGCCTGCTGTTTGGTTTAAAATTTGTTTCACCTCAGCAACATCAAAATCATTTTCAAACTCAATATTTACTGTTTCGCTGTGTCCGCCCACCACAGGAATACGAATGGCTGTGGCAGTAACTGCAATTGTTTTGTCGTTTAATATTTTTTGAGTTTCTCGCACTAATTTCATTTCTTCTTTAGTATAGCCGTTATCTTCAAAACTATCGCACTGCGGAATGGCATTGCGGTGAATTTGATATTTATATGCCATATCGCCCGATTTTCCAGCATATTCGTTTTCTAGTTGCTGAACAGCTTTAACACCAGTTCCTGTAATAGATTGATAAGTAGAAACCACTACACGTTTAATTTTATATTTGGCATGCAATGGTGCTAATGCCATAACCATTTGAATTGTTGAACAATTGGGGTTTGCAATTATTTTATCTTCTGCTGTTAAAACTGATGCGTTTATTTCTGGTACTACTAATTTTTTTGTAGCATCCATTCGCCATGCAGAAGAGTTGTCAATAACGGTAGTACCCGCTGCGGCAAATTTAGGAGCCCACTGCAAAGATGTTTCTCCACCTGCTGAAAATAAGGCTACAGCTGGTTTCATATCTACGGCGGTTTGTAAACCCACTACTTTATAGATTTTGTTATTCCACTTTATTTCTTTTCCTACAGATTTTTCTGATGCTACAGGAATTAACTCGGTTACAGGAAAATTTCTTTCTGCTAATACTTGAAGCATTACTTCGCCTACCATTCCGGTGGCACCTACTACAGCTACTTTCATTTTTATTTGGTATTATTATTTTTGGCAAATGTAGATAATTATCTCATAAGTTTACAAGCGTTTAAAAAAATATAACAAAAGTTTTGATTTATAACATTTTTTTAAATTTATATAAAAACAGATTATAAAATTAGTTGGTAAAATCCCATAATGCCTTCTTTTGGTGGCTTTCCAAAAAAATGAAGATTATTATAAACCTGAATTTCCCAAATTTTGTTTGAAATT
>DAINSR010000275.1:0-2679 GCA_036741255.1 Flavobacterium sp. | reverse complement strand
TTATATCGGCATTATACCATAAACTATTGGACTATTTTACAAATGTTATTGGTATAATATCACTGTGTCCTAAAAGTTCTTGAATGAAACGAATATCGGTGCCTTGTTCTAGTAAATGGGGAACAAAACTGTGTCGTAAACTATAAATACTCGCCAATTTGTTGATATTTGCCTTTAACCAAATACGCATTAGACCTGAGAGCTCTGCTCAAACTGGCGAAGCAAATCTATTACAAACTAAAACTACTTCAAAAATCAAATACTTAAAGCATAAAAAAACAGTTTAATCTTACAGAAAAATCTACTTTTTAAACCGCCCTATTTTTAGGGTTACTAATCTACATTGTCATGCAAAAACGAGTTGTTAGAACGAAGTTGTGAGTCGTTATTACTATCTTTTGAAAGAGAAATTCGTGATGTATTGCTATTTAAAATGGGTGATTCTAAATCTACACCCATTCGCTTGTAAGCGGGTTGTTTTTCAATTTCATCAATGCGAGAGTTGGTATTAAATTTATAATTAAATTCTTTCATTTTTCGTTTGCGTTCCTCTGTTCGCAGTCGCAAGGTTTCTTCAATGGTAAGTTCTGTTAAATCTTTATTTTGAAATTCTGAAATATCTTCAGTACTTTCTATGTTTTCAATTTTATTTAGCTTTATATCAAACTCAGGAGCAACAGGCTCTGACACTACATCTGGTTTTGCGGCTAAAAGTTCGTTTTCCTTTTCTAAATATTCTTCTAAAGAGTGCTTGATAATGCCATTATTATTAAGTTCTGTAACCGGTATAAATTCAATATGTTCCTTAACTACAATATCATTTAGATTGTTTGTAAGATTAAAAACTACTTGATTTTCTGTGTTTGAATCTGCCTTGTTATTATCAAACATATCTAATGTAAAAAGCACTTCTTGCTGTGGTTTTACAAAAACTGGTTCCACAACTTCAATTTCTCTTATGGGTTTTGGCTCAGTAGTAATTTCAAAAGTGGGTTCGCTTTTTATTTGTGGGGTAATTATTTCATAAAAAACGTTAATATTTTTTATGGCGGCTGTTGTTGGGATCAGTTCATTTTGTGCCAATTCTGCAACATTTGATGAAGATGTGGGGATTGAATCTTCTAATGAAATAATAATTTTATTGTGGTTAGACTCATCCTCTGCAACTTTTTCTTGAATAATATTTAAAGGTAATTGTTGATTGACCTGTGGCAAAGGATTGTTTGTGCTAGTTGGTGTTTTATCTAACAAATTTGTTACAAACTTTTGTTCATCGCCTAGTATGTGTATCACTTTTTTAGGCTCCGTATTTACTATTTCGTGTTGCTGCTCTGGATTAAAACCTGTTGCAATAATAGTAACGGATATAGACTCTCCTAATGATTCATCTTCACCCACCCCCATAATGATGTTTGCATTAAACCCGGCTTCTGCTTGAATAAAATCGTTTATTTCGCCTATTTCATCTATGGTTATTTCTTTAGAACCAGAAACAATGAGTAGCAATACATTTTTTGCCCCTGTGATTTTGTTGTCATTTAATAAAGGAGAATCTAGTGCATTGTTGATGGCTATTTTTGCTCTTTCATCTCCAGAGGCAACAGCTGACCCCATGATGGCGGTGCCACTGTTTGAAAGAACGGTTTTTGCATCTTTTAAGTCAATATTTTGTGTGTAGTGGTTCGTTATTACTTCAGCAATACCTCTTGATGCCGTAGCAAGAACTTCATCTGCCTTTGAAAATCCGGCTTTAAAACCTAGGTTTCCATATACTTCCCTGAGTTTGTTGTTATTAATTACAACGAGTGAATCAACTTGTTTGCGCAAACGCTCTAACCCTTGCATGGCTTGTTCATAGCGTACTTTTCCTTCAAACAAAAAAGGTATGGTTACAATTCCAACGGTTAAAATGTCTCTTTCTTTAGCCAGTTGTGCAATTACTGGTGCTGCCCCTGTGCCGGTGCCACCGCCCATTCCGGCCGTAATAAAAACCATTTTAGTGTTAGTGTCTAGCATTTTTTCAATTTCATGGATGCTTTCTATGGCAGCCTGCTGACCTACATCTGGATTTGCTCCCGCCCCAAGTCCTTCAGTTAGATTAACTCCTAATTGAATTTTATTGGGTACCGGACTATTTTCTAAGGCTTGTGCATCTGTATTACAAATAACAAAATCAACCCCTTTAATACCTTGCTTAAACATGTGGTTAATGGCATTGCTACCTCCTCCACCAACACCTATTACTTTAATTACGTTTGATTGATTTTTGGGTAAATCAAATGAAATGATTGCAGTTTCTGAGTCTTTCATTGTATAATATTTTGTTTGTTTGTCTTTTTTAAAAAAGCGTCTATAAATAAGTTACTTGAATTTATTTGTTTCATTTTCAAGATACTTATTTACTCAGCATTGTCTAAAAATTCTTTAATTTTATCTATGTATTTGTCAAAAAATGATTTTTTTACTTTGCCGGGGGTAGTTTGTGCAAATTGTGTTTGCGACTCCACTAGAACTTCTTCGTTTTTTAAGTCAATAGAAGATATTTCTCTTTTAATAGTGGGTTCTACAACCTCTTTTTTTAATTCTACTAATGGAGAAGCACTTTTGGTATTGTTTCGTAAACTATTCATAACCAGCCCAACAGCTGTGGCATATAGTGGACTTGAAATTTCCTCGTCA
>DAINSR010000274.1:0-2698 GCA_036741255.1 Flavobacterium sp. | reverse complement strand
AGCTAAACTTAAAATTATAACATTGTAACACAGTATGGATTCCATGAACAAAAGGTCTATGCCAAGATGAAAATAGTAGTATCGGTTGCTTCATTTCGCTAATTTTACTAAAACTAAATACTAATTAATTATGGAAAATCCTCTTGAGTTAATAATGGAAAGATTAGGTAGTTGGGAAATATTTGAATTAAAAACAATAAAATGTTTAGTTTTATCTATTTTTGAAATTGAGAAACTTTTTAATAACTTTTTAGTAAATTATTATAATGCTACTTAAATCACTTCAACTTCTTAAAATAACATTGACTTATAAAAAATAAATTCATGAACGTGCACATCCATAAAAACAAAAAACTAAATATGCTAGAGGCATTAATTCCGGTATTTTTTTTAATGATTTTTTTATCATATAATATTTTTTTTGCAAATGGTGCGTTAATGGGGTCTTATACAAATCAAATTATATTGATTGCGTCAGGAATTGTGGCCTCATTTATTGGTCTTTTAAAAAAAGTGTCAATCTCAGTAATGATACACGAAATTTGGCACAATCTAAAAAGTGTATTCATTCCCATTATCATTTTACTATTAGTAGGAGCATTAGCAGGAAGTTGGCTCATTAGCGGTATTATTCCTGCAATGGTCTATTATGGATTACAAGTTTTAAACCCCACTATTTTTTTACCCGCAACACTCCTTATTTGTTCCATTATTTCAATAGCTACGGGCAGTTCTTGGACAACATCTGCTACTGTGGGTATTGCACTTATTGGAATTGGCACTGCACTAGCAATTCCTACGGGCATGATAGCTGGAGCAGTTGTTTCTGGTGCTTACTTTGGGGATAAGTTATCTCCATTGAGTGATACCACAAATTTAGCTCCAGCAATGGCTGGAACTGATTTGTTTACGCATATCAGATACATGACATTAACCACTGTACCCACATACATAATAACGCTACTTGTTTTTACAATATTGAGTTTAAATATTAAAACTACTGGAATTACTGATATTAGTGGAATTTTAGATTCTATAAATAATACATTTTACATTAGTCCAATTCTTTTTATTGTGCCTGCAATTGTAATTGCTCTTATATTATTTAAAACAAAACCCATCATAGCTTTAGGAACTGGAATAATTTTAGCACTCCTCTTTGCCTTATTTTTTCAACCACAAATTATTGATTCACTATCAAACGTAAAAATAATAGCTCTTCTCAATGCAGTTGTTAGCGAAATATCAATTGAAACAGCAAATGAAAAACTAAATGAACTTTTTAGTTCAAAAGGAATGCTGGGAATGGTCTGGACTATTTTATTGATTATATCTGCAATGTTTTTTGGAGGTATTATGGACGCAATAGGTGCTTTAGAACATATAACTACTTCCCTACTCTCATATTCAAAATCAATTTTTGGATTATTTGCAAGTACCGTAATTAGTTGCTTAGGGCTAAACATTGTGGCATCAGATCAATACTTAGCTCTAGTTATACCCGGAAAAATGTTTAAAAAAGCATACCATGAAAAAGGATTAGCACCAGAAAATTTGAGTAGAACTTTAGAAGATACTGGAACGGTAACCTCTGCCTTAATACCATGGAATACTTGTGGAGCTTATCAAAGTGGTGTATTGGGTGTGGCTGTGAATGAATATTTTATTTATGCCATTTTTAACTGGTTGAGTCCAATAATGACCATAATTTTCGCCGCTTTTAACATCAAAATAAAACAATTGATTTCAGTTATTAAATAATTGCAAAATCATAATTAAAATCTATTACTTAATAAGAAATAACCATAATAAGGACTGTTAATTGCATATATTTTGACTACTTTTGTGGTGTTAAAATAATAATCATTTAAAATATAAACACTATGGCATTAGTAGGAAAAAAATTCCCAGACATTACCGTTGACGCAATCTCTTTCATGGGAGATAATTTAAAAATTAATGTATTAGAAGAGGCCGTAAACAACAAAAAGAAAGTTGTTTTATTTTGGTATCCCAAAGATTTTACATTTGTATGCCCCACAGAGCTTCATGCTTTTCAAGCAGCTTTAGGTGAATTTGAAAAAAGAAATACTATGGTAATTGGTGCTTCTTGTGACACAAACGAAGTGCATTTTGCATGGTTAAACACCCCTAAAGCCAATGGAGGTATTGAAGGAGTTACTTACCCTATTTTAGCAGACACCACTCGTAATTTAGCAGCAAATTTAGATATTTTAGATGCAGAATGGGTATATGATGAAGCGTTAGACGATGAAATTTTAGAAGGTTCAAATGTTACCTTTAGAGCTACATATTTAATTGATGAGGAGGGTAAAGTTTTCCATGAAAGTATAAACGATATGCCGTTAGGTAGAAATGTAAACGAATTTTTACGTTTAATAGACGCTTATACTCATGTACAAGAAAAAGGAGAAGTTTGTCCTGCAAACTGGGAAGAAGGAAAAGATGCTATGAATGCAGACAGAAAAAGTACTGCTGCTTTTTTAGCTTCTCACTAATTTATTTAACCTAAAGGCACCTCTAAAAACTTGTTTTGTAGCCAGGAAACATGTATATTAAAATAACGCAATAGTTTATTAAAAGACTATCTTGCAATAAAAAGCAGTTTTTAGAGGTGCCTTAAAATAAAAATTAAAAAATGTTTACAGAAATAGAAAAAGACAATTTGGCAGAAGTT
>DAINSR010000273.1:0-2720 GCA_036741255.1 Flavobacterium sp. | reverse complement strand
AAAAGCACTGAATGCCCTGCAAATAAAATGGTTTATAGTTTTTCAGCAGACTCTAGCTAATGCTTTGTGTTGACATTACTTGTAACACCTAAAAAAAGATTGTTTTTCAACTGCTAATGGGGCTTAATTTGTTTGCAATAAACACATTATTAAAAATATGGTTTCTAAAAATATAGTGATACAGCATCTTAATTTTTTAAGAAAAATATAACCCTTGACTGCTGTTTAAAAAACCTACCTTTGATGCTTTAATTTTTGAAATGAATCTATCAGTATATATAAAAGAGTTTTCTTACAATTTAAGATTAGCATATCCCATAATCCTTGGAATGATTGGACACACCATTGTAGGAATTGTTGATAATATCATGGTAGGAAAAATTGGTCCAGATGAGTTGGCTGCGGTTTCACTAGGTAATAGCTTAGTGTTTATTGCCATGGCAATTGGAATCGGTTTTTCTACTGCAATAACTCCTTTAGTAGCAGAGGCCGATGGTAAAAAAAGTATTAAAGATGGTAGGAGTGCCTTTCATCATGGATTATATTTATGCACAATACTGGGTTTTGGACTGTTTTTTTTAATCTTTTTTACCAAGCCATTAATCAGTTATATGGGGCAACCAAAGCACGTGGTTGTACTTGCAAAACCCTATTTAGACATTGTTGCATTTTCACTAGTGCCATTGATAATTTTTCAGGCATACAAGCAGTTTGCCGATGGCATGAGTCAAACTAAATATGCAATGTGGGCAACTATTTTAGCTAATGTTGTAAATGTATTTTTAAATTATATCTTTATTTATGGAGTTTGGATTTTCCCAAAACTGGGTATTATAGGAGCTGGTATTGGCACCATTGCATCTCGGTTTGTAATGCTGGGCTTTATGCACTATGTGATGAAAAATAAACAAAAATTTAAGCCTTATTTTGAAGGATTTCATTGGGAAAATATAAAATATGACGTAAATTTAAAATTAATTAAACTGGGCACCCCTTCAGCTTTGCAAATGTTTTTTGAAGTGGGTTTGTTTACCGGAGCCATTTTGTTGTCTGGTTTTTTAGGAACAACTAGTCAGGCGGCTAATCAAATAGCTCTGAGTTTAGCCTCCTTTACATTTATGTTTGCCATGGGATTAAGTGTTGCTGCTATGATAAGAGTGGCAAATCAAAAAGGAATCAATGATTTTCCAAAATTGAAACTTGTAGCACAATCTATCTTTTTTTTAACTCTAATTCTAGAAATTATTTTTGCACTTTTTTTTGTGATTTTTCACAACCAACTACCTGGCTTATTTGTAGATATTACAAACACAGTTAATTTAGCAAAAAATACAGAGGTTATTTTAATAGCATCTCAATTATTAGTTGTTGCCGCAATTTTTCAAATTTCAGACGGTATTCAGGTAGTAGTTTTAGGAGCTTTACGTGGTTTACAAGATGTAAAAATACCCATGTATATTACGTTTTTATCATATTGGGTTATTGGATTTCCCATTTCTATCTATTTAGGATTATATACCCATTTGAAAGCTGTAGGAATTTGGATTGGGCTTTTAGCCGGACTTACTGCGGCGGCACTTTTTTTGTATCTTCGCTTTAAATATTTAACAGAAAAACTAATCATTCAAAACATAAGCTATAATGAACAGACCTAAATTTATACTTGGAGACAATACAAATTTTCCAGAGGATATATTTATTGTACACCTAGATTATCCTCGTTTTTTAATTAATCTTAAAGATGACGAAGTGGAATTTTTAGAAGACATCGATGATGAAGACGAACGCGAACTCGAATCTGAAATGGAACATTTAATTACACTTGCGGGGGAATTTTATGACAGCGAAATGGAAAAATACCAAGAATAAGTAATTACTTTGATTTTAGTTTTCCATTCTTAAATTTTACTTTTTCTATCACTTGAATTTTCTTTGGCTTAAAATCTTTTGATTTGCTAGTTTTTGTTGCTTTTGTTGTTGTTTTTGTTGTTGTTTTTGGTTCTTTTAAACTGACCTTAACATCCTTTTTTTTGCCTGAAAATTCTTTTAGTAATCCTTTATGACTTACTTTATTGTCATTTGAAGAAGTTATTTTATTGGTACTAGTATTGCTTGAGAATATATTAATTTTTGCTTGAGCTATTTTTGAGAGCTCTTCATTAGCGTTTTTTGGATGTTCTTTTGTGCCTCTTAATTTAATAACTAATGCATTCAAAAAATTACGTAACAATTGATCGCCACATGGCACATAATTAGGATGATCTTCATTTCTAAAAATATTACCTAACTCGCTCTTTGAAACCCTAAAATCTACAAGCTCTAATATTTCAACAATTTGGTCGTCTCGAAGTTGCAATGCTACTCGCAATTTTTTAAATATATCGTTATTTGTCATGCTTTTCTTTATTTTTCCACTGCTATTTTTTGATTAAAAACAATTATTGAAAAACAAAGATATACCTTTTATTATTATAAATATTTGCAAAACAATAATTTGACTTGAAAAATTATGCTTTTTAGTCATCTTTATTATTTCTAAATTAAAATTTGATTTTTAGAAAATCTGGATATTCAAACTTTAATTTAAAAATAATAAAGACAAAGCAGTTCGTTAAAATTAAACTTATAATAAAAAAAGCATTTTAACGTTCTTAAACCCAAAATGTGCATTAGAAATCTATTACAAACTAAAACTACTTCAAAAATAAGCACTTACTCCT
>DAINSR010000272.1:0-2733 GCA_036741255.1 Flavobacterium sp. | reverse complement strand
GTAACTATGCAAAAACATAAAAAACAACACGACTACTTGCAGCAGACCGACGGCATGTGGCGAGGGGATAGCAGGGAAACATGCAGGCACGCCCTAATTTTGACTACTTGAATTCTTTGGTTCTTTTGAAAAGGCTTTAATGACAGGCACAATCATCGCCACAGGTTTTTGATTTTTTTGTCTTTTTTTTCCAGAAAAATTTTTTTAATAAAAAGCCAACAGCAATAAAAAGCGAGATGTAAACAAGAAATTGTTGCATAATTATTTTAAAAATTGAAACGCTATTAATGATACAAAATAAGCAAACACACTCATGGAGATTAACTGAATAATGGGCCATTTCCAGGAGTTTGTTTCTTTTTTAACAATGGCAAGTGTGCTGATGCATTGCATGGCAAAAGCATAAAATAACAGAAGTGAAATGCCTGTTGCAACATTAAAAACTTTATTACCGGTTTCAGCATTTATTTCGGCCTGCATTCTGTTTTTTATGGTTTTTTCCATATTGTCGTCTGTTCCGCCTACACTATAAATAGTGGCTAAAGTACCCACAAAAACCTCGCGTGCAGCAAATGAACTGACAACGGCTATACCTATTTTCCAGTCGTATCCTAATGGTTTTATAACCGGTTCAATGGCTTTTCCTACAATTCCTATGTAGGAATGTTCTAATTTATAAGCGTTTATTTTTGATTCTAAGGCATCATTATCTAACTGTTTTTTCTGTTCAACAAGTTGATTTTTAACTATATAATTTGCGTTATCAAAACTTTGAGTTGGCCCGTGCGAACCTAAAAACCAAAGAATTACCGATAGTGCTAGTATTATTTTTCCTGCGTCAAAAATAAAGGCTTTTGTTTTTTCTAAAACATTAATTCCTACGTTTTTAAATATCGGAATTTTATAACTTGGCATTTCTACCACAAAGTAAGTTTTACAATTTAGTTTTAAGAATTTGTTGAGTAACCACGATGAAAAAATAGCTACAAAAAAGCCTAGTAGATATAAGCACATGAGGGTGAGTCCTTGCAAACTTAAAAATCCAAAAAGTCTGCCCTCTGGAATAATTAACGATATTATAATGGCATATACGGGTAGTCTTGCAGAGCAGGTTGTAAATGGTGTAACGAGTATAGTGATTAGTCGTTCTTTCCAGTTTTCAATATTTCTGGCACTCATAATTGCAGGTATGGCACAAGCGGTTCCTGAGATGAGTGGTACAATACTCTTGCCTGATAATCCATAACGACGCATTATTTTATCCATTAAAAACACAACCCTACTCATGTAACCACTTTCTTCAAGAACAGAAATAAATAAAAATAAAAAAGCTATTTGCGGAATAAATATTACGATGCCACCAATACCTGGTATGATACCTTCACTAATTAAATTAGTAAATTCGCCTGCGGGCAGATGTGTTTTTGCAAAGCTGGCAAAATGTGCAAACGATGCGTCTATAAAATCCATTGGGATGGTGGACCATTCAAATATTGATTGAAAAATACCAAACAATATGAAAAAGAAAATAAGGTAGCCAAAAAATTTATGCGTTAAAATTCTGTCTAGTTTACCCTGAAGATTTGTGGCTTTTGTAGCATCAATTTTTTGACCTATTTTTAAAGTATCATTAATAAATTGATATCGTTTAATAGTTTCTTTTTGTTGCAGTCTTTTTAAATCTGCGTGAGATTTTGTAAACGAGTTTTGAATTTCTTTTCGCTCAAGATTTAAAAAATTAACATCTTGAGTTATAACCAACCACAACTTGTATGTTAATTGATTAGGAAATGTTTTTTTTAATTTTTCAAAATACTCAAAATCAATACTTGAAGTATCTAAACAGGGAGTTGTTGCTAATGTTTTGTAATTAAGAATTAAGGTCTTAAGGTTTTCAATACCTGTTTTTTTTCTAGAACTAACCAGTGCAATCTTCGTTTTTAGTTGGCTTTCAAGAAACGGAATATCCAGTTCAATTCCTTTGAGCTTCATTCTGTCACTCATATTAATCACTAAGATGGTAGGAATTTCTAAATCTTTTATTTGAGTAAAGAGAAGTAAATTTCGTTTTAAATTTTCAACCTCACTAACCACAACTACTACATCTGGAAAATCAACATCTTTTTTATTGAGTAGTAATTCAATAACTACATTTTCGTCAATTGAACTGGCATTTAAACTATATGTTCCAGGCAAGTCTATAATTTTTGCACGTGCTGAGTCAGATAGTTTTGCAAAACCGTGTTTTTTTTCAACAGTTATTCCAGGATAGTTGCCCACTTGTTGATTTAAACCAGTTAAAAGGTTAAAAACAGATGTTTTACCCACATTTGGGTTACCAATTAAAGCAACTTTAATGTTTTGCTGCATCATGTTAATACTCTTTTATAATACTGATTTCTCGAGCTGTTTCAAGCCTAATAGCCACATGACTATCATTTATGTTATAATATAAGGGGTCGCCAAGTGGTGCTACTTGTATCAATTGAATACTATTACCAGGTAAACATCCCATTTCAACTAATTTTAAAGGAATTTCATCAATATTGACCTTAAAAATAGTTGCTTTTTCGCCTTTTTTTAACTGAGTTAAATTAATTTCCAAAATTTTAATTTAGATTGAATTAATGAGCAAAAGTAGAAATTTTAAACTAATAAACCTTATAATTGTTTTTTTTAACGAAGTGATTTAAACTTTTTGCATTTTAGCGAAAATTTAGGATTTTGTATCCA